>NZ_JBEPAK010000106.1:0-23049 GCF_040298565.1 Kitasatospora sp. NPDC001539
GCCCCACCCCCCCCCCCGGGGGGCGTTCCACGTGGAACGCCCCCGCCCCGGCCAGGCAGAAACAGAAACGGCCCGCCCGTTGTTCTCCTGGCAGCCCCCTCCGTCCGAACCCGAGGAGTTCCCGTGGCCGGCGCCACCACCACCGTCACCGACGCGACGTTCAAGTCCGACGTCCTGGAGAGCGACAAGCCCGTACTGGTCGACTTCTGGGCCACCTGGTGCGGCCCGTGCCGCCAGGTCGCCCCGGTCCTGGAGGAGATCGCGGCCGAGCACGGCGACAAGCTGACCGTTGCCAAGCTCGACGTGGACGCCAACCAGACGACCGCCGCCGAGTACAACGTCATCTCGATCCCGACCCTGATCCTCTACAAGGGCGGCCAGCCGGTGAAGCAGATCACCGGCGCCCGTCCGAAGGCCGCGCTGATGCGCGAGCTGGACGGCCTGATCTAGGCACGCCGGTCACCGAACGCACGGCGGCGGGGCTCCCCAACCGGGGTGCCCCGCCGCCGTCTTTCTGCCGCTCCGCGGCCCCGCTCCCTCGGCTCAGCGCTCCGTCACGGCCCCGGCGCGCCCGCTCAGAACGGCCGCAGGGCCGGCTCCTTGCGCCCGCCGCCGAGCAGCCGTTCCAGCGCGACCTCCACGTCGCCCCGCCAGGAGAGCGTGGTCCGCGCCTCCAACCGCAGCCGCGGGTACCGGTGGTGCGGTCGTACGGTCTTGAAGCCGACCGCGAGCAGATGGTCGGCCGGCAGCACGCAGCTGGTGGGCGTCCGGCCCGCCGATCCGAAGGCCTCGATGGCCCGGACCCCGCGCCCGAGCAGGTCCTTGGCCACCGTCTGCACCAGCACCCGGCCGAGGCCCTGCCGCTGGTACCCGGGGAGGACGCGGCTGACCATCAACTGGACGGCGTCGGGTGAGACCGGGCTGGTCGGGAAGGACTGCGAGCGGGGGACGTACGCGGGCGGCGCGTAGAGCACGAAGCCGGCGGGCTGGTCGTCCACGTAGACGATCCGGCCGCAGGAACCCCACTCCAGCAGCACCGCGGAGATCCACCCCTCCTTCTCCTGCTCCGGCTTCCCAGACTCGACCGCCTCCTTCGCGCTGACCGGGTCCAGCTCCCAGAACACGCAGGAGCGGCACCCGATCGGAAGATCCGCGAGGTTGTCCAGTGTCAGCGGGGCTATCCGGCGTCCCATGGCCCGTACCTCCTCCTCCCTCTCACGGTCGAGCATTCCCCCGTGAACGCCGATGGGTGCATGTTTCACGTGAAACTGCGCTCACGTGGAACACGCACCCATCGGGTCGTCGCCTCCGGCCGGCTCAGCCCTGTGACAGTCGCAGCCCGTCCTCGCCCGGGGCCATGCTGTCCAGGATCCGGTTGAGGTCCTCCACCGAGCCGAACTCCAGCACGACCTTGCCCTTGCCCAGCTTCCCGCCGCGCTGCGACACCTCGACCTTGACCCGGGTGTCGAACCGGTCCGAGAGGCGGCTCGCCAGGTCGTTGAACGCCGGGGTCAGCAGCTTGCCGGCCTTGGGCGCCGGACGACTCGGCTTGACCTCCGTGTTCATGGTCTTGACGATCTCCTCGGTGGTCCGCACCGAGAGGCCCTCACGGTTGATCCGGGCCGCCAGCTTCTCCTGGTCCTCCGGGTCGGTGAGGCTGCACAGCGCCTTGGCGTGTCCGGCGGACAGCACCCCGGCGGCGATCCGGCTCTGGACGGCCGGGGGCAGCTTCAGCAGCCGCAGGGTGTTGGTCACGTGCGAGCGGGAGCGGCCGATCCGGTCCGCCAGCTCGTCATGGGTGCAGGAGAAGTCCTGCAGCAGCTGGTCGTAGGCGGCGGCCTCCTCCAGCGCGTTCAGCTCCGCCCGGTGGAGGTTCTCCAGGAGGGCGTCCAACAGGAGCTTGTCGTCCTCGGTGGCCCGGACGATCGCCGGGATCAGGGTCAGTCCGGCCTCACGGGACGCACGCCAGCGGCGCTCGCCCATGATCAGCTCGAAGGCCTCCGGACCGGTCTGACGCACCACCACCGGCTGGAGCAGGCCCACCTCCTTGATGGAGACGACCAGCTCGGCCAGCTTGTCCTCGTCGAAGTACTCGCGGGGCTGGCGCGGGTTGGGCTCGATCGAGTCCACCGGCAGCTCGGCGAAGAAGGCACCCGGCACCGGCGCCGGCTTCGGCTGCTCGATGACCCGCTTGCCCGCGGCCACCCGGGCCGCCACCGTGCTGCGGTCGGCCGGCAGCGTCGGGACCTCGGTCGGCGAGGTCCCTCCGGTGGCCGTCACCAAGGGCGGCGCCGGCGCGGTCGGCGCGGGCTGTGCCGCCCCGCCGAACAGCGCGTCCAGCCCCTTCCCAAGTCCCCTGCTGCGACCGCTCACCGATGACCCTCCGTCGTGCCGTGCTGTACCACCGGGGCTCCGTGCCCCTGCTGGCCGTCCCGCTGCTGCCCCACCTGCGCTCCACCCGGCCCCACCGCGCGCAGCGCGAGCTCGCGGGCGGCCTCCAGGTAGGAGAGCGCCCCGGTCGAGCCCGGGTCGTAGGTGAGCACCGTCTGCCCGTAGCTGGGCGCCTCCGAGATGCGCACCGAGCGCGGGATCGCCGTGCTCAGCACCTCGTTCTGGAAGTGGGTCCGGACCTCCTCGGCGACCTGGGCGGCCAGCCTGGTCCGGGCGTCGTACATGGTGAGCAGGATGGTCGAGACGTGCAGCGTGGGGTTGAGGTGGGCGCGCACCAGATCGACGTTGCGCAGCAGCTGGCCGAGGCCCTCGAGCGCGTAGTACTCGCACTGGATGGGGATCAGCACCTCCTGGCCCGCCACCAGGGCGTTGACCGTCAGCAGGCCCAGCGAGGGCGGACAGTCGATCAGGATGTAGTCCAAGGGCTGCTCGTAGGCGGCGATGGCGCGCTGCAGCCGGCTCTCCCGGGCCACCAGCGAGACCAGCTCGATCTCCGCACCGGCCAGGTCGATCGTGGCGGGGACGCAGAACAGCCCCTCGACGTCCACGACGGGCTGCACCACGTCGGCCAGGGGCTTGCCCTCGACCAGGACGTCGTAGATGGACGGCACGTCGGCGTGGTGGTCGATGCCGAGGGCGGTGGAGGCGTTCCCCTGGGGGTCGAGGTCGACGACCAGGACGCGCAGTCCGTGCATCGCCAGCGAAGCGGCCATGTTCACGGTGGTGGTGGTCTTGCCCACCCCACCCTTCTGGTTGGCGACCACGATCACCCGGGTGGTGGCGGGCCGGGGAAGCCCCTCCCCCGCTCGGCCGATCGCCTGGACCGCAGCCTGGGCGGCCCGGGCGATGGGCGTGTCATCGATCTGGTCGATGGTCTCCGAGTCCTGCATGGGGCTCAGTGTTTCACGTGAAACCGGAGCGGCAACAGTCGCCGCCCGGTCACGACGGAGGATTCCGGAGAGCAAGGAGCGACGTTTCACGTCGAACACCATGCCCGCTATGCCGGAAATCTGACGTTGCGACACTCCGGTGTCCGATCATCGGCCCAGCCGTCACCTGAATGACGACGGGCGGACGGTTCCCCCCGTTCTGGAGGACCGCCCGCCCGCTGCGACAGGTCTTCGGTGGCACCCGGCCTCAGCGGCCGCGGCGCCGCCCGCCCCGACCGCGCTCGCCGCCCTTCGCGTTCGCGCCGCGGCCGGCCCGGGCCATCTTGGCCCGCCGGGTCGCGGCCCGCACACCGCCGGGGCTCTCCCCGGCCTTGACCTGGACCACCCGGGTCGAGGTCTCCAGGGTGCCCTCGCCGACCGAGATCACGCTCCACTCGACCGCCCCGAGCTTGGTCAGCCCGGCGCGCGAGTCGGCCAACTCCTGCTCGGCACTGTCGCCCTTGAGCGCCAGCATCTGCCCGTGCGGACGCAGCAGCGGCAGCCCCCAGCCGGCCAGCCGGTCCAGCGGCGCCACCGCCCGGGCGGTCACCACGTCCACCGCGAGCTTGCCGACCATCTCCTCGGCGCGGCCCCGCAGCACCGTGACGTTCTCCAGCGCCAGCTCGCGGACGACCTCCTCCAAGAAGGTGGTCCGGCGCAGCAGCGGCTCGAGGAGGGTCACCGAAACGTCCGGACGGGCCAGCGCCACCGGGATGCCGGGCAGCCCGGCACCGGAGCCGACGTCGCACAAGGTGGAGCCGGCCGGCAGCAGCTCGGCGAGCACCGCGCAGTTGAGCACGTGGCGGTCCCACAGCCGGGGCACCTCGCGCGGACCGATCAGTCCGCGCTGGACGCCCGCGGTGGCCAGCAGCTCGGTGTAGCGGACGGCTGCGTCGAAGCGGTCACCGAAGACCTCCCGGGCCGCGGCAGGCGCGTCGCCCGGCACGTCCAGCTCGGGCGCCTCGGCCGCCCGCCCCTCAGCGTCCGGATCCACGTCCGCCCCCGGACGGCCGGCGGCCCCGCTCTCCGTGTCCATCTCGACCTCTCCGATCCCCGGATCCACCGACCCGCTCAACGCACCGTTTCACGTGAAACATCCCCGCCGGGCCGAACCCCGCGGAAGGGACGACGACCCCGCCCGCACGAGGCGGACGGGGTCGCGTCCGGTGAAGCTCACCGGCCGCCGCAGCGGCCGGACGTCGCCCGTCGGCCTCAGGCCGGCAGCACGACCACGCACCGCTGGGGCTCTTCGCCCTCGGACTCGCTGCGCAGACCGGCGGCCGCGACCGCGTCGTGGACGACCTTGCGCTCGAAGGGCGTCATCGGCCGCAGCTTGACCTGCTCGCCGCTGGTCCTGGCCTGCTCCGCCGCCTTGGCGCCGAGGGCCGCCAGCTCCTCCCGCTTGCGGGCCCGGAAGCCGGCAATGTCCAGCATGAGGCGGCTGCGCTCGCCGGTCTCCCGGTGGACAGCCAACCGGGTCAGCTCCTGCAGGGCCTCCAGCACCTCACCGTCCTGGCCGACCAGGCGCTGGAGCGCGCGGTCGTTGCCGTCGCTCACGATGGAGACCAGGGCGCGGTCGCCCTCGACGTCCATGTCGATGTCACCGTCGAGGTCCGCGATGTCGAGCAGACCCTCCAGGTAGTCCGCCGCGATGTCGCCTTCCTGCTCGAGGCGGGCGACGAGGCTCTCGTCGGCGCTGGCGGCGGCCTCGGCCTCGACGGCGGAGGTGGTGCCTTCCGTCACTGATGGACTCCTTCGGAGTTGGGCCCGTCGGGCGGGCCGGGAACGAAGCTCTGGGGTGCCACAGCGGGGCAGGGGTCGGTCAGGACTTCTTCTTCGGTCGCTGGCCGCCGCGCTTGGGCTGCTGGCGGGCGCCCTGCCGGGGACCGCCCGACTTGGCCGCCGGCTGCTTGGCCGCGGGCTGCTTGGCTGCGGGCTGCTTGGCCGCCGTGGGCTTGGGGCCGGACTCGGCCGGGACGGTGTCGGTCGGCTGCCCGTCCTTGCTGCCCTCGCTCGCCCCGGACGCGTCCGCCTCCGCCCCCTGGGCGGTGGCGACGGCCTGCTGGCGCTGCGCCTTGGTCTGCCGACGCGGCTGCTGGCGGCGCACCTGCACCGACTCCTCGACCACGGCGGCCGCGGAGGACGCCTCGGCGAGGGCCTCCTTGGACGGGGGCAGCAGGCCCCAGAGCGCGCCCTTGATCTCCGTACCGTCCGGACGCAGTCGACCGGCCTTCTTCAGCCGCGCCTGGCGCTCCTGGAAGGCCTTGCTGCCCGGGGTCGGGTTGTTGTGGATGACGATCAGCTGCTGGCCCATCGACCAGACGTTGGTGGTCAGCCAGTAGACCAGGACACCGACCGGGAAGTTGATGCCCATCACGGCGAACATGACCGGGAAGACGTACATCAGCATCTTCTGCTGCTGCATGAACGGCGTCTTCACCGTGAGGTCGACGTTCTTGGTCATCAGCTGGCGCTGGGTGATGAACTGCGACAGCGACATCATGATGATCATCACCGCGGTGACGATCTTGACACTGGTCTCGCTGCTGCCGAGGAAGGTCGCGGAGAGCGGGGCACCGAAGATGTGCGCCTTGCCGGCGCTGACCAGCAGGCTGCCGTGGATGACGCCGATGTCCTGGCCCTTGGCGACCTTGGCGAGCACGCCGTAGAGGGCGGTGAAGAACGGCGCCTGCACGATGATCGGAAGGCAGCTGGAGAACGGGTTGGTACCCGCCTCCTTGTACAGCTTCATCATCTCTTCCGACTGGCGCTGCCGGTCGTTCTTGTAGCGCTCCTGGATCGCCTTCATCTTCGGCTGGATCGCCTGCATGGCGCGGGTCGCCTTGATCTGCTTCACGAAGAGCGGGATCAGGCAGATCCGGATGACGACCACCATCGAGGCGATGGCCAGACCCCAGGCCCAGCCACCGTCCGGGTCGAAGATGTGGCTGTACAGCGAGTGGAACTGGACGATGATCCAGGACACCGCGGTGTAGAGGGGACTCAGAAAACCGAAGGTCACCGGTCAGACTCCTTGGGCATCGGGCTTCGCCACCGGCTCCGGCTCGGCGGTCCCGCTCTTGGGGCTCAGCAGATCGCGCAGCCGGCGGTGCCACACCGGGTGCTTGCGCGGCGGTACGTGGTCCACCCCGCCGGGCGACCACGGATTGCAGCGCAGGATGCGCCATACGGTCAGTCCGCCGCCCTTGACCGCCCCGTGCACCCTGACGGCCTCGTAGCCGTAGTGCGAGCAGGAGGGGTAATAACGGCAGACCGGACCGAGCAGCGGGCTGATGGTCCACTGGTAGACCCTGATCAGACCCATCAGCAGGTACTTCATCGCCCTGCTCCCGTCGGTGCCGAGGCGGCGGGCTCGACCCTCAGCAACCGCTTCAGCGCCGCGTCAAGATCACGTTCGAGATCCTGGTACGAGGCGGTCGCGGCCTGGGGCAGCGCACGCACCACTATCAGGCTACCGGCGGGCAGCCGGGACAGACGATCACGGATGAGATGGCGCAACCGGCGCTTGACCAGGTTGCGGACGACCGCCGGGCCGACGGCCTTGCTCACGACGAAACCCGCACGCGCCGAAGGAGTCCCCTCGGCGACGTGCGGGCGGGAGTCGCTGGTCCGGTCGGTCGGCCCCTGGAGGTCGCCCTCTCTGCTGAGATGGACGACCAGAAGGGGCCGGCCGGCCCGGCGACCGCGTTTCACCGCGGTCGCGAAGTCCTGGCGCCGCCGCAGCCGATTCTCGGAGGGCAGCACAACAGACTCTGTCGTGGATCAGGCGGACAGGCTGGCGCGGCCCTTGCCACGGCGGGCGGCCAGGATGGCGCGGCCGGCGCGGGTACGCATACGCAGCCGGAAGCCGTGGGTCTTCGCGCGACGACGGTTGTTCGGCTGGAAGGTGCGCTTGCTCACTCGGGGGCTCCTGAGGTGAATCGTAGGATGACGGGGGGTCGCTTGGCCGTCACCGTGCGTCCGCGTGATCTCCCCTGATTCGGAAATCCGGCCCGTCGCCCCAGTTCGGCTGGGGTCTGGGGCAATCCACGGCGCCCGTGCTGCGCGCCTTATGGAGCGGGTGGACCCGCGGACATGCGGCAGCGGCCATCGACAACTCGACCTGGTTACGGTACGCGGGACGGGGTCCGAGGGTCAAACCAGCCCCCTGCGGCAGGTTTACCCACAGCCTGTGGACAACGACTTGATCCGTCTCTGTTCGCTGACTACCGTTGCAGAACTTGTCTGGTTTGTTCTCTGAAAGCGTGCACCAGTGGCTGATGTCAACAGCGACCTCGTCCCGGTCTGGGCGAGGGTCGTCGAGCGGCTGGTCAGCGACCCCGACGTCGGGGAGATGGACAAACAGTGGGTGCAGCGCACCCAGCCCATGTGGATGATGCACGACACCGCCCTGCTGGCGACCCCGAACGAGCGGGCCAAGCAGGTGCTGGAGGGCCGGCTGCTGCCGCAGCTGACCGACGCCCTCAGCCGCGAGCTCAGCCGGCCGGTGCGGATCGCGGTGATGGTCGACGCCAACGCCGTGCCTACCCCCGCGCCCGCCGCCCAGGCCCCCGCGGAGCCCTACCCGGGCCCCGCCGAGGAGGACCCGGACGGCTACCGCGGGCAGGACTACCACCAGCAGTCCTACCAGCAGGACTACGACCGCCCCCGCTACGACGACGGCGGCGGCTACGAACAGCGCCCCGCCTCCTACGGCGGCCAGTCCGGCCAGCCGTGGTCCGGTTACCAGGACTCCGGCTACCAGGAGCCGCAGCAGCCCTACCGGGAGTCCGAGGAGCCGGCGCCCCGCCCGGCGCCGCGCCACCTGCCCAGCCCGCCCTCGACCACCCAGGGCGACCTGTTCGGCGGGGCGTACGGCCCCGGCCCCGGTGAGCAGCCGCGCACCGGCGCCGGCCGGCGGTCGCCCGGCTCCCGTCCCACCGGCGGCCGCCCGGCCGAGAAGCCCGCCGCGGAGCGCGGCACCGACCGCCCCGCCGTCCCCGGGGTGCCCGCCCCGCCCGGCGCCCCTCCGGCCGGGGGCTCGCGCAAGGACGAGCCGGCGGCCCGGCTGAACCCCAAGTACCTCTTCGACACCTTCGTGATCGGCGCCAGCAACCGCTTCGCGCACGCGGCGGCGGTGGCGGTGGCCGAAGCCCCGGCCAAGGCGTACAACCCGCTCTTCATCTACGGGGAGTCCGGGCTGGGCAAGACCCACCTGCTGCACGCCATCGGGCACTACTCGCGCAGCCTCTTCCCGGGCACCCGGGTGCGGTACGTGTCCTCGGAGGAGTTCACCAACGAGTTCATCAACTCGATCCGGGACGGCAAGGCGGACACCTTCCGCCGCCGCTACCGGGACATGGACATCCTGCTCGTGGACGACGTCCAGTTCCTCGCGAGCAAGGAGTCCACGCAGGAGGAGTTCTTCCACACCTTCAACACCCTGCACAACGCGAACAAGCAGATCGTGCTCTCCTCGGACCGGCCGCCCAAGCTGCTGACCACGCTGGAGGACCGGCTGCGCAACCGCTTCGAGTGGGGACTGATCACCGACGTCACCCCGCCGGAGCTGGAGACCCGGATCGCGATCCTGCGCAAGAAGGCGATCCAGGAACAACTCAACGCTCCCGCCGACGTGTTGGAGTTCATCGCGTCCCGGATCACCCGCAACATCCGGGAGTTGGAGGGCGCGCTCATCCGGGTCACCGCCTTCGCCAACCTCAACCGGGCTCCGGTGGACCTGGAGTTGGCCGGGATCGTCCTCAAGGACCTGATCCCCGGCGGGGACGAGGACGCCGGGCCGGAGATCACGGCACAGGTCATCATGCAGCAGACCGCCGCCTACTTCGGCCTGGGCGTGGACGACCTCTGCGGATCCTCGCGCAGCCGGGTGCTGGTGACGGCCCGGCAGATCGCCATGTACCTGTGCCGGGAGCTCACCGACCTCTCGCTGCCGAAGATCGGCGCGCAGTTCGGCGGCCGCGACCACACCACCGTGATGCACGCGGACCGCAAGATCCGCTCGTTGATGGCGGAGCGGCGCTCGATCTACAACCAGGTCACCGAACTCACCAACCGCATCAAGAGCTGAGCCGCGTCCGGCCGGTGGCACCGGCGGACGGCGGACCTCCACGGGGCGTCAGGAGCGATCCTGACGCCCTTTTTCGTCGTCCACAGGTGTGCGGCGGGCGGTGCTGGGGCAGGGATGCCGTCGACGGATCCGCCGCCGGTCCGCGCCAGGGGGCGAACAATTGACCGGGCATTCGAAAAGGCGGGGCGCGCAAGGCCGTTGTCCACAGGTGCGGCCCCTTCCGCGCGATCCACAGGCCGGGGAGTCCGGAGTTATCCAGAATTCGTCCACAGGCGCGTCGCCGCTACGCTCTTCCGCGCAGGTCAGATGCCTGTGGACTTGTGCACAATGGTTATCCACAGGCTGTGGACAGTTGACGGGCCGCCAGTGGGCCGTTCGGGTTGTCCACCGGTTGTCCCCAAGGTCGGGGCGGTTATCCCCAGGTTGTCCACAGCAGCGTCCACAGTTCGACAACCGTGAACTGGCGTTCACGCCCTGGTGTGAAAGGCGTCACGAAAAGTTGACCGGGGTCCGTGGATAACCCGGCCCGGAACTGGGGACAGTCCTGGGGATAACCTGTGGATACGCTGCGTGCCCTGTGGGTAACGCTCGGCCGTCCACAGCGCGGCCTGTCCGTCCACAGCCGCCGTCCACACCCACTGTGGACAAAATTCGGGCGCTGACCTGCGGAAACGGGGTTATCCACGGTTTCCACAGGCCCTACTACTACCGCTACACAGATAGACCTGGGACCTGCTTTCAAAGTGGGTGGGCCCGAAATCTGTGGACAACCGCTCCCCGACATCTGTTCGGCCTCGCTTCCGCCCGTCTGCCCCGTCTGTCGGCGGAGTACGTCAGACTGTCCTTTGCAGCTGGAAGCGGAGCGGCAGAGCTCGGCGGACAGCGGAACCGACGATCAAGATCAGACGAACCAGAGTGCGAGCGGGAGCGCTCGATCCAGGAGGCGGTTACCGGTGAAGTTCCGGGTGGAGCGTGACGTCCTCGCGGAGGCGGTGGCCTGGGCTGCCCGCAGCCTCCCGGCACGGCCGCCGGTGCCGGTGCTGGCCGGCCTGCTGCTGACCGGGCAGGAGGGCAGCCTGGCGCTGTCCGGCTTCGACTACGAGGTGTCGGCCCGGGTCGAGCTGGAGGCGGACGTCGAGGAGGCCGGCACCGTCCTGGTCTCCGGCCGACTGCTCAACGACATCTCGCGCAACCTTCCCAACAGGCCTGTGGAGATCTCCACCGACGGCCAGCGGGTCAGCGTCGTCTGCGGCAGCTCCCGGTTCACCCTCCCCACCCTCCCGGTGGACGAGTACCCGGCCCTGCCCCAGATGCCGACCGCCACCGGCACCGTCTCCGGGGACGTCTTCGCCTCGGCGGTCAGCCAGGCCGCGGTCGCCGCCGGCCGGGACGACACCCTGCCGGTGCTGACCGGTGTCCGGGTCGAGATCGAGGGCGACCGGATCACCCTGGCCGCCACCGACCGCTACCGCTTCGCCGTCCGCGAGCTGCTGTGGAAGCCCGAGCAGTCCGACATCTCCGCGGTCGCCCTGGTGCCCGCCAAGACGCTGCAGGACATCGCCAAGTCCCTGGGCAGTGGCGACACCGTCTCCATCGCGCTCTCCTCGGGAGGCGCGGGCGAGGGCCTGATCGGCTTCGAGGGCGCCGGCCGCCGCACCACCACCCGGCTGCTGGAGGGCGAGTTCCCCAAGTTCCGCAGCCTCTTCCCGACCGAGTTCAGCGCGGTCGCCGCGATCCAGACCCAGCCCTTCCTGGAGGCGCTCAAGCGCGTCTCGCTGGTCGCCGAGCGCAACACCCCGGTGCGGCTGAACTTCGAGCAGGGCGTGCTGACCCTGGAGGCCGGCTCGGGCGACGACGCCCAGGCCACCGAGCGGATCGAGGCCGACCTCGAGGGCGACGACATCTCGATCGCCTTCAACCCGGGCTACCTGGAGGAGGGGCTCAAGGCCATCGACTCCGCCTACGCCCAGCTGAGCTTCACCACCCCGACCAAGCCGGCCCTGCTCAGCGGCAAGGTCTCGGTGGACGCCGAGGAGGACAAGGCGTACCAGTACCTCATCATGCCGGTCCGCCTCTCCGGCTGATCCGGCCGGCTGATCCCGCTCTCCGCGTGACCGTCCACAGGCTGTGCACACCCGCTGTGCACAGCCTGTGGACGTCTCCCCCGGTCGGCCCGACCGCGCAGAGTCCGTCACCGCCGGAAGCGTAGGCTCGGGGAGTGCGGCAACGGCGCCGCCGGCAGGCACGTCCCCACAGTAAGGATTTGGTCATGGAGCTCGGCCTCATCGGTCTCGGCAAGATGGGCGGCAACATGCGCGAGCGGATCCGCCGCGCCGGCCACACCGTCGTCGGCTACGACCGCAACCCGGAGATCTCCGACGTCGAGAGCCTCCAGGAGCTCGTCAGCAAGCTCCAGGGCCCCCGCGTGGTCTGGGTGATGGTCCCGGCCGGTGCCGCGACCCAGGCGACCGTCGACGAGCTCGCCGAGCTGCTCTCCCCCGGCGACGTGGTGGTCGACGGCGGCAACTCCCGCTGGACCGACGACGTCAAGCACGCCGAGGCGCTGGCCGCCAAGGGCATCGGCTTCGTCGACTGCGGCGTCTCCGGCGGCGTCTGGGGCCTGGAGAACGGCTATGCGCTGATGTACGGCGGCGACGCCGAGCACGTCGCCCGCGTCCAGCCGGTGTTCGACGCGCTCAAGCCCGAGGGCGACTTCGGCTCGGTGCACGCGGGGGCGGTGGGCGCCGGCCACTTCGCCAAGATGGTCCACAACGGCATCGAGTACGCGATGATGCAGGCCTTCGCCGAGGGCTGGGAGCTGCTGGAGGCCGCGCCCGAGGTGACCGACGTGCGCGAGGTCTTCCGCAGCTGGCAGGAGGGCACCGTGATCCGCTCCTGGCTGCTGGACCTGGCCGTCCGCGCCCTGGACGAGGACGAGCACCTGGCCAAGCTGCGCGGCTGGGCCGCCGACTCCGGCGAGGGCCGCTGGACCGTCGAGGCCGCGATCGACCACGCCGTGCCGCTGCCGGCGATCACCGCCTCGCTGTTCGCCCGCTTCGCCTCCCGCCAGGACGACTCGCCGCAGATGAAGATGATCGCCGCGCTGCGCAACCAGTTCGGCGGCCACGCGGTCGAGTCGAAGTAGTCCCCCCGGCCGGGTGGTCCACCGGACACCCGGCCGTCCACAGTCTGTTGACAGAAGGCGAGCGCAGTCCACCGCCATGCACGTCGCGCACCTGTCGCTCGCCGACTTCCGGTCGTACGCCCGGGCCGAGGTCCCCCTCGACCCGGGCGTGACGGCCTTCGTCGGGCCCAACGGCCAGGGCAAGACCAACCTGGTCGAGGCGATCGGCTACGTCGCCACCCTGGGCAGCCACCGGGTCGCCACCGACGCCCCGCTGATCCGGCTCGGCGCCGAGCGGGCGGTGATCCGCACCTCGGTGGTGGACCGCGGCCGCTCCACCCTGGTCGAGCTGGAGCTCACCCCGGGCAAGGCCAACCGGGCCCGGATCAACCGCTCCGACAACGTCCGCCCGCGCGACGTGCTGGGCCTGCTGCGGACCGTGCTGTTCGCCCCCGAGGACCTCAGCCTGGTCAAGGGCGACCCGGGCGAGCGCCGCCGCTTCCTGGACGAACTGCTCACCGCCCGCGCCCCCCGGCTGGCCGGGGTCCGGCAGGACTACGAGCGGGTGCTCAAGCAGCGCAACGCCCTGCTGAAGACCGCCGCGATGGCCCGCCGGGCCGGCGGCGGCAAGGGCGCGGACCTGTCCACCCTGGAGGTCTGGGACGGTCACCTGGCGCGCGCCGGGGCGGAGTTGACGGCCTTCCGGATCCAGCTGGCCTCCGCCCTGCAGCCGCTGGTGACGGCTGCTTACGGGCAGCTGGCCCCGGGCGGCGGCGAAACCTCGCTGGAGTACCGCAGCTCCTTCGAGGGCGAGCTGCCGACCAGCCGCGAGCAGGCCGAGGAGCAACTGCTGGGGGCGCTGCAGGCGGCCCGCAAGCAGGAGATCGAGCGCGGGGTCACCCTGGTCGGCCCGCACCGCGACGAGCTGGTGCTCAAGCTCGGCCCGATGCCCGCCAAGGGCTACGCGAGCCACGGCGAGTCCTGGTCGTTCGCGCTGGCGCTGCGGCTGGCGTCGTACGAGATGCTGCGCGCCGACGGCGGCGAGCCGGTGCTGATCCTGGACGACGTCTTCGCCGAGCTGGACGCCGCCCGCCGGGACCGGCTGGCCGAGCTGGTGGCCGACGGCGAGCAGGTGCTGGTCACCGCGGCGGTGGCCGAGGACGTGCCGAAGGCGCTGGCCGGCGCCCGGTTCGCGGTCTCCGACGGCGGCGTCCGCCGGATCGACGCCTGAAACCGCCGACCCGCCCGTACGGCTGCGGGCCTGCGCGCCGGCCCGGACGCCCGTCCGCCCGTCCGCCCGCGATCCCGTCCGTTGCCTGAGCCGCTCGTCACACCGACCGCCCTCCGGGCACGTCCCGCCGTCCGGCGTCCGACCGCTCCCGTAGGCTGGACGGCTCATCGGTTGTCCACAGGCTGGGGAAGGAGATCGCCGTGAGCGAGTCGGCGGAGCGCTCGCCCTTCCCCACCATCCCCGGCCCCGCCGGTTCCCGTCCCGCCGGCTCCGGCCCGGTCGTCCCCGCCCCCGCCGGCCCCGAGCCCACCGGTGCCGACCTCGCCCGTTCCGCCCTGCGGGCCGCCCGTGCCCAGGCCCGCCAGCGCGGGGAGCAGGTCCAGCAGAAGCGCGAGGCGAAGCGGCACGGCCTGCGCAGCGGCGCCCGGTCGGACGGCCGCGACCCGGTGCCGCTGGGCGCCGCGCTGAACCGGCTGCTGACCGAGCGCGGCTGGGAGTCCTCCGCCGCGGTCGGCGGGGTGATGGGCCGCTGGCCGCAGATCGTCGGTCCGGACATCGCCGCGCACTGCCACCCCTCCTCCTTCGACGAGGCCGAGGCGGTGCTCACCGTGCAGTGCGACTCCACCGCCTGGGCGACGCAACTGCGGTGGCTGGCCAGGCAGTTGGTGGCCCGTCTGAACCACGAGCTGGGCCACGGAACGGTGCGGACCATCAAGGTGCTCGGCCCGGCCGCGCCCGCCCGCGGCTACGGCCGGCTGCGCGCCCCCGGCAGCAAGGGCCCCGGCGACACCTGGGGCTAGAGCGGTCTCCCGCCGCCGGGATCGGATCGCGATCTTCCGGAACCCCTGACGGCCCTTCCAGGCGCCCCCGGCCCCCCGGTCGAGTATCGGGACACGTGCCGAGGGGATTCAGGGCGGCGTATCTGCCTTCAAGGGCTGCCAAACGCCCATCTCTGTCAGTCGTACCGGTAGACTGGGAGCCAAACACTGTTGCTAGTGGCAACCGAGTCGAAACGCTGTGGTCGCACGCCCGCCCGTACGGGGAGGGCATGCGGCCCGTGCTGTGCCAGAGAGGGCGCTTCGTGGCCGATTCCGGCAACCCCAGCCAGACCCCAGACCAGACCGACCAGGCTTCCTACACCGGTAGCAACATCCAGGTGCTGGAAGGCCTCGACGCCGTCCGCAAGCGCCCCGGCATGTACATCGGTTCGACCGGTGAGCGCGGCCTGCACCACCTGGTGCAGGAGGTCGTGGACAACTCCGTCGACGAGGCGATGGCCGGGTACGCCGACACCATCGACGTCACGATCATGGCCGACGGCGCGATCCGCGTCGTCGACAACGGCCGTGGCATCCCGGTGGACATCGTCCCCGGCCAGGACAAGCCCGCCGTTGAGGTCGTGCTCACCGTCCTGCACGCGGGCGGCAAGTTCGGCGGCGGCGGCTACGCCGTGTCCGGCGGTCTGCACGGCGTCGGCGTCTCCGTGGTGAACGCCCTCTCCACCCGGCTCTCGGTGGAGATCCACAAGGACGGCCACATCTGGACCCAGGACTACAAGGCGGGCGCCCCGACCGCCCCGCTGGCGAAGGGCCCCGAGACCGACCGCACCGGCACCACGGTGACCTTCTGGGCCGACGCCGACATCTTCGAGACCACCGTCTACTCCTTCGAGACGCTCTCCCGGCGCTTCCAGGAGATGGCCTTCCTCAACAAGGGCCTGTCGATCTCGCTGACCGACGAGCGCCCCGAGCACGTGGACGAGGAGGGCAAGCCGCTCACCGTCACGTACAAGTACGACGGCGGCATCGCCGACTTCGTCGCCCACCTCAACTCCCGCAAGGGCGAGGTCATCCACCCCTCGGTGATCGACTTCGAGGCCGAGGACAAGGACAAGGCGATCTCGGTGGAGATCGCGATGCAGTGGAACTCCTCCTACACCGAGGGGGTCTACAGCTTCGCCAACACCATCCACACCCACGGCGGCGGTACCCACGAGGAGGGCTTCCGCGCCGCGCTGACCGGCCTGGTCAACCGCTACGCGCGGGACAAGAAGCTGCTCCGCGAGAAGGACGACAACCTCTCCGGCGAGGACATCCGCGAGGGTCTGACCGCGATCATCTCGGTCAAGCTCGGCGAGCCGCAGTTCGAGGGCCAGACCAAGGACAAGCTCGGCAACACCGAGGCCAAGACCTTCGTCCAGAAGGTCGTCCACGAGCAGCTGAACGACTGGCTGGACCGCAACCCCAACGAGGCCGCGGACATCATCCGCAAGTCCATCCAGGCCGCCACCGCGCGCGTCGCCGCCCGCAAGGCCCGCGACCTCACCCGCCGCAAGGGCCTGCTGGAGTCCGCCTCGCTGCCCGGCAAGCTCTCCGACTGCCAGTCCAAGGACCCGTCCGAGTGCGAGATCTTCATCGTCGAGGGTGACTCCGCCGGCGGCTCCGCCAAGCAGGGCCGCGACCCGCGCACCCAGGCGATCCTGCCGATCCGCGGCAAGATCCTGAACGTCGAGAAGGCCCGGATCGACAAGGTGCTGCAGAACACCGAGGTCCAGGCGCTGATCTCGGCCTTCGGCTGCGGCATCCAGGAGGACTACGACGAGGCCAAGCTCCGGTACCACAAGATCGTCCTGATGGCGGACGCCGACGTCGACGGTCAGCACATCCGCACCCTGCTGCTGACCCTGCTGTTCCGCTTCATGCGGCCGCTGGTCGAGGCCGGGTACGTCTACCTCGCCATGCCGCCGCTGTACAAGATCAAGTGGGGCAAGGACGACTTCGAGTACGCCTACTCCGACCGCGAGCGCGACGCGCTGATCGCCGCCGGCGTGGAGGCCGGGCGCCGGCTGCCCAAGGACGACGCGATCCAGCGCTTCAAGGGTCTCGGCGAGATGAACGCCGAGGAGCTCCGGGTCACCACCATGGACGCGGCCCACCGGCTGCTGCTCCAGGTCACCCTGGAGGACGCCGCCCGCGCCGACGAACTGTTCTCCGTGTTGATGGGCGAGGACGTCGAGGCCCGCCGCTCCTTCATCCAGCGCAACGCCAAGGACGTCCGCTTCCTGGACGTGTGACGCCTGCACCCCAGGCCCCGCACGTACCAGTCCGCGTGAAAGGAAACTGACCAGCAGTGGTCGACGACAACCGTCCCGACGGCGAGCAGCCCGAGACCCCCGAGACCGAAGAGGGCACCGCCCAGGCGACGATGCGGATCGAGCCGGTCGAGCTCGAGACCGAGATGCAGCGCTCGTACCTCGACTACGCGATGAGCGTGATCGTCAGCCGTGCGCTCCCCGAGGTCCGCGACGGCCTCAAGCCGGTGCACCGCCGCGTGCTCTACGCGATGTACGACGGCGGGTACCGCCCCGAGAAGGGGTACTACAAGTGCGCCCGCGTCGTCGGCGACGTCATGGGCAACTACCACCCGCACGGCGACACCTCGATCTACGACACCGTGGTCCGCCTGGCCCAGCCGTGGTCGATGCGGATGCCGCTGGTGGACGGCAACGGCAACTTCGGCTCCCCGGGCAACGACCCGGCCGCGGCCATGCGCTACACCGAGTGCAAGATGATGCCGCTGGCCATGGAGATGATGCGCGACATCGACGAGGAGACCGTCGACTTCGCGCCCAACTACGACGGCCGCTCGCAGGAGCCGACCGTCCTGCCCGCGCGCTTCCCCAACCTGCTGGTCAACGGTGCCACCGGCATCGCGGTCGGCATGGCCACCAACATCCCGCCGCACAACCTCCGCGAGGTCGCCTCCGGCGCGCTGTGGTACCTGGAGAACCCCGAGGCCTCCAACGAGGAGCTGCTCGACGCGCTGATCGAGCGGATCAAGGGCCCCGACTTCCCCACCGGCGCGCTGATCGTCGGCCGCCGCGGGATCGACGACTACTACCGCACCGGCCGCGGCTCGGTCACCATGCGCGCCGTGGTCGAGGTCGAGGAGATCCAGGGCCGCCAGTGCCTGGTGATCACCGAGCTGCCGTACCAGGTCAACCCGGACAACCTCGCGCTGAAGATCGCCGACCTGGTCAAGGACGGCAAGATCGCCGGCATCGCCGACGTCCGCGACGAGTCCTCGTCCCGCACCGGCACCCGCCTGGTGGTCGTGCTCAAGCGCGACGCCGTCGCCAAGGTCGTGCTGAACAACCTCTACAAGCACACCGAGCTGCAGACCAACTTCGGCGCCAACATGCTGGCCCTGGTCGACGGCGTGCCGCGCACCCTCTCGCTGGACGCCTTCATCCGGCACTGGGTCAACCACCAGGTCGAGGTCATCGTCCGGCGCACCACCTTCCGGCTGCGCAAGGCCGAGGAGCGCGCCCACATCCTGCGCGCGCTGCTCAAGGCGCTGGACGTGATCGACGAGGTCATCGCGCTGATCCGGGCCTCGGCCAGCGCGGACGCCGCCCGCACCGGCCTGATGGGCCTGCTCGACATCGACGAGCTCCAGGCCAACGCCATCCTCGAGATGCAGCTGCGCCGACTGGCCGCCCTCGAGCGCCAGCGGATCACCGACGAGCACGACGAGCTGCAGCGCAAGATCGACGAGTACAACGCGATCCTGGCCTCGCCGGTCCGCCAGCGGGGGATCATCTCCGAGGAGCTCACCGCGATCGTCGAGAAGTACGGCGACGACCGGCGCTCCACCCTCATCCCGTCCGACGGGGACCTCTCGATCGAGGACCTCATCGCGGAGGAGGACATCGTCGTCACGATCACCCGTGGCGGCTACGTCAAGCGGACCCGCTCCGACCTCTACCGCTCGCAGAAGCGCGGCGGCAAGGGCGTGCGCGGTGCCCAGCTGAAGCAGGACGACATCGTCGACCACTTCTTCGTGACGACGACCCACAACTGGATCCTGTTCTTCACCAACAAGGGCCGGGTCTACCGCGCCAAGGGCTACGAGTTGCCGGACGCCGGGCGCGACGCCCGCGGCCAGCACGTCGCCAACCTGCTGGCCTTCCAGCCGGGCGAGCACATCGCCCAGGTGATGGCCGTCCGGACCTACGAGGACAAGCCGTACCTGGTCCTCGCCACCCGGGCCGGCCTGGTGAAGAAGTCCCCGCTGAAGGACTACGACTCCCCGCGCTCCGGCGGCCTGATCGCGATCAACCTGCGCCAGGACGAGGAGGGCCGGGACGACGAGCTGATCGGCGCCGAGCTGGTCTCCGCCGAGGACGACCTGCTGCTGGTCTCCAAGAAGGCCCAGTCGATCCGCTTCACCGCGACGGACGACGCGCTGCGGCCCACCGGCCGCGCCACCTCGGGCGTCAAGGGCATGGCCTTCCGCGAGGACGACGAGCTGCTCTCGATGAACGTCGTCCGCCCGGGCACGTACGTCTTCACCGCCACGGACGGCGGCTACGCCAAGCGCACGGCGGTGGACGAGTACCGTGTCCAGGGACGCGGCGGCTACGGCACCAAGGCGGCGAAGATCGTCGAGGGCCGGGGTTCGCTGGTCGGTGCGCTGGTGGTCGACGACACCGACGAGATCATGGCGATCACCCTGTCCGGTGGGGTGATCCGCACGAGGGTTTCCGAGGTTCGTGAAACCGGACGTGACACCATGGGCGTCCAACTGATCAACCTCGGGAAGCGCGACGCGGTCGTGGGCATGGCCCGCAACGCGGAGGCCGAGGAGGACGAGACGGCGGAGGACGAGGTCGCGGGCACCGAGTCCACCGAGACGGCCGAGGGTGCGGAGACGGCGGTCGGCGGCGACGCCGAGGCCTGACCCGAACCGCAGACCGGTGCCGCGGCGTCCCCAGGGTGGGCGCGGCGGCACCGGCCGCCGACCAGTACCGGGCAATCCCGCCGGGCGCTGGATGACGAGTGACGGATCAGGGCGGCGCCGCCCTGGTGGGAAGTGCGGGAGGACCAGGTGAGTGGAGCCACGGGTGCTGCGGGAGGACCCTCCGGCGGCCGTCCGGGCGCGCAGGGCGGGGGTGCGTACGGGGTGCCGCAGCCGCCGACCGAGCACTCGGCCGCGTCCACCTCGCTGATGCCACCGGTCGGCGCAGCGGGCCAGAGCGGGGGGACGTACGGGGGCCAGACGCCGCCTCCGCCGAGCGGCGCGCCCGCCGGCTCGGGCGGTTTCTCGCAGCCGACCACCTACGCCAAGGGGCAGCCGACCCCGGCCCGGGGCACCCGGACCGGCGGCAACACCCCGGCCGGCGGCACCCCCGTCCCGGGGGCGGCGCGCCGCCCCGGCGGCGGGGCCCCGGCCGGCGGCGGGCCGATCGGCCGGACCCGCAAGGCGCGGCTGCGGGTGACGAAGGTCGACCCGTGGTCGGTGATGAAGGTCAGCTTCCTGCTGTCGCTGGCCGTCGGCATCATCATCATCGTGGCCGCGGCGGTGCTGTGGATGACGCTGGACTCCCTGGGCGTCTTCGACTCGCTGACCAAGACGCTCAAGGACGTCACCGGTGGCGGCGCCGACAACGCCAGCAGCCAGCTCAACCTGATGGACTACATCGGCTTCGGCAAGGTGATGATGTTCACCACGCTGATCGCCGTGGTCGACGTCGTGCTGCTGACCGCGCTGTCCACCCTCTCCGCCTTCATCTACAACGCGGCGGCCGGCTTCACCGGCGGCGTCGAGCTGACCCTGGCCGAAGAGGACTGATTCCTGGCCGAATACTGACCACCGGTCAGTTCCCCGCCTCCGTGCGGAATGCCCGGGCCCCGCAGGCCGTTGCCGTCTGCGGGGCCCGTCGGCATTTCGGGTGACAGCCGGCGCCCGCGGCGTGCCGTCCGGAATCGGGTCGGCCGCGGTGGGCTTAGCTGGACGCCGCCCGTTCCCGCGCCTGGGAGTGCCGCAGGCCGCCCCCGGTCGGTCGACCGGGTCAGGTGAGGTTCCGCAGGACGACTGGACGGAGGCGCGCGGTGGCGAAGCTCGCAGGTCAGCTGGTGGAGGCTTTGAACGGGTTGTTGGGGATCCCGGTGCCGCTGCGGGTCCAGGCCTGGGACGGCAGCGTCGCGGGGCCGCCCGGAGCGCCCACGGTGGTCCTGCGCAACCGCCGGGCGCTGCGCCGGCTGATCTGGCAGCCGGACGAGCTCGGCCTGGCCCGGGCCTACGTCGCGGGGGACCTCGAGCTCGCCCCGGGCACCGACCTGTACGAGACGCTCTCCGCCGTCGCCCGCTTCGCCGAGCTGCCGGAGATCCGCAACCTGGCCATCCGTCCGCGCGACGTGGTCGGCGCCAAGGGCCGCCGCGTCCTCGCCGCCGCCCTGCGGGCCGGGGCGATCGGCACGGAGCCCACCCCGCCCCCGGAGGAGGTCCGCAAGCCCCACGGGCGGCTGCACAGCCGCAGCCGGGACCGCGCGGCCATCAGCCACCACTACGACGTGGGGAACGACTTCTACGGCCTCGTGCTCGGCCCGTCCATGGTCTACTCGTGCGCCTACTGGGCCCCCGAGGTGAAGAGCCTGGAGGCCGCCCAGGAGGCCAAGCTCGACCTGATCTGCCGCAAGCTCGGCCTGCGGCCCGGGATGCGGCTGCTGGACGTCGGCTGCGGCTGGGGCTCGCTGCTGCTGCACGCGGCGAAGCACTACGGCGTCACCGCGGTGGGCGTCTCCATCTCCAAGGAGCAGGTCGCGCTGGCCAGGGCCCGGGTCGAGGAGGCCGGCCTCGCCGACCGGATCGAGGTCCGGCTGCAGGACTACCGGGAGATCACCGACGGCCCGTTCGACGCGATCTCCAGCGTGGGAATGGCCGAGCACGTCGGCTCCCAGCAGTACCGGGTCTACGCCGAGGGGCTCTACGGCCTGCTGGTGCCCGGCGGCCGGCTGCTCAACCACCAGATCGCCCGCCGCCCCGACCACCCCGGTGAACCGCACCGCACCAGCCCCTTCATCGACCGCTACGTCTTCCCGGACGGCGAGCTCTCCCCGGTCGGTTCCACCGTGGCCCGGCTGGAGGAGGCCGGCTTCGAGGTGCGGGACGTCGAGGCGCTGCGCGAGCACTACGCCCTGACCCTGCGCGAGTGGGTGGCCAACCTGGAGGCGCACTGGACGGAGGCGGTCCGGCTGGTCGGCCGCGGCCGCGCCCGGGTCTGGCGGCTGTACATGGCCGCCTCCGCGCTCGCCTTCGAGCAGAACCGGATCGGCGTGAACCAGGTCCTCGCCGTCCGCAGCACCGACGAGGGCGCGGCGGGCCTGCCGCCCACCCGCGAGGAGTGGCTGCTGCGCCCGGCCGCCGGGGTCCCTGCCGCGACCCGGGCCGCCGAGGATTTGGGGGATCGGCGGTCGGTCCGCTAATCTTTCAGTGCGGCAAGGGCCTATAGCTCAGACGGTTAGAGCGCTTCCCTGATAAGGAAGAGGCCACAGGTTCAAGTCCTGTTAGGCCCACCACCGCGAAGGGCCCGGAGTGATCACTCCGGGCCCTTCGGCGTTTTCCAGGATGGGCCGCATCGGGTACGCTCTGTGTGCAGCGCGGGCCTATAGCTCAGACGGTTAGAGCGCTTCCCTGATAAGGAAGAGGCCACAGGTTCAAGTCCTGTTAGGCCCACCGCCACGAGGGGCCCGGAGTGATCACTCCGGGCCCCTCGTCGTGCTTCCGGGGCGGACGCACCGCACAGCAGGAGGTGTGGCGTCAATCCTCCGACCGGGCCGCCGGGTTGAGCACCGGTGGCTGGTCACGATTGGGAAACTGGTGTGTATCATCGGCCGCAAGGGCTGTCCGGCACCCGACCGCCCTGTTCGCGCTCGAAACACAACTGGACTCGTCGGCCCGGTCAGCCCGGCCGGAACACCGGCTCTTGAGTCCACCAACGCAAGAAGGACGAGGTCCCGCGGTGAAGAAGCTCCTCCTGGTCGCCCTGGTCGCCCTCGGCGGCTTCTTTGTCTACCGTCAGGTCCAGGCGGACCGCGCCGAGCAGGACCTGTGGACCGAGGCCACCGACCCGGTCCCGGCCGGTCGCTGAGCCCGGACGATCTGACGATCGCAGATCTTCGGAGGCGTTGAGGCGTCTCCCAACCGGTCGGTCCGGTCCCACGACCGGGCCGACCGCCCCTCGGGGAGAACACTGTTCCGAGGGGACGGCGCCGGGAATCGCGCCGGAACCGGTACGCTAGTGCCCGTCGGCACGGGGCGTGCCGTCGAGGGGCATTAGCTCAGTTGGTAGAGCGCTGCCTTTGCAAGGCAGATGTCAGGAGTTCGAGTCTCCTATGCTCCACAGCGCCTGAACGGCGGCCGACCTGTGCCCAGGTCGGCC
>NZ_JBEPAK010000107.1:0-23030 GCF_040298565.1 Kitasatospora sp. NPDC001539
GGCCCCGGTGGGGCCGCGCCGTGGTGAGGGGTGTCAGTCGTCCAGGGTGCCCACGTGGTGGACGCGGACGAGGTTGGTGGAGCCGGCGAGGCCGGGGGGTGAGCCGGCGGTGATGATGACGATGTCGCCCTTCTGGCAGCGGCCGAGGGAGAGCAGGGCCGCGTCGACCTGTTCGACCATCTGGTCGGTGGTGGGGGCGAAGGGGCCGAGGAAGGTCTCGACGCCCCAGGTGAGGGCGAGTTGGCTGCGGACGGCCGGTTCGTAGGTGAAGGCGAGCACCGGGATCGGCGAGCGGTAGCGGGTGAGTCGGCGGGCGGTGTCGCCGGACTGGGTGAAGGCGATGAGGTACTTGGCGTGCAGGAAGTCGCCGATCTCGGCGGCCGCGCGGGCGACGGCTCCGCCCTGGGTCCGGGGCTTGTTGCCGGTGGTGAGCGGGGGCAGGCCGGCGGCGAGGATGTCGTTCTCCGCGGCCTCGATGATCCGGCTCATGGTCTTGACCGTCTCGACGGGGTACTTGCCGACGGAGGTCTCCCCGGAGAGCATCACCGCGTCGGTGCCGTCCAGGACGGCGTTGGCGACGTCGGAGGCCTCGGCGCGGGTCGGCCGGGAGGCGTTGATCATCGAGTCGAGCATCTGGGTGGCGACGATGACCGGCTTGGCGTTGCGCCGGGCCAGCGTGATGGCGCGCTTCTGGACGAGCGGGACCTGTTCGAGGGGCATCTCCACGCCCAGGTCCCCGCGGGCGACCATGATGCCGTCGAAGGCGTCGACGATGGAGTCGAGGTTGTCGACGGCCTGCGGCTTCTCGATCTTGGCGATGACGGGTACGTGCCGCCCTTCCTCGGCCATCACCCGGTGGACGTCCTCGATGTCGCGGCCGCTGCGGACGAAGGAGAGTGCGATCAGGTCGGCGCCGGTGCGCAGCGCCCATCGCAGGTCGGCGACGTCCTTGTCGCTGAGTGCGGGGACGGAGACGGCGACGCCGGGGAGGTTGAGGCCCTTGTGGTCGGAGACGAGGCCGCCTTCGATGACGAGGCAGCGGACGTGGGGTCCGTCGACGGCGAGGACTTCGAGGGTGACGCGTCCGTCGTCGACGAGGATGCGTTCGCCGCGGGTGACGTCGGCGGCGAGGCCGGGGTAGGTGGTGCCGCAGATGTCCTTGTCCCCCACGACGCCGTTGTCGGTGGAGATGGTGAACTCGTCGCCGCGTTCGAGGAGTACGGGTCCGTGGGCGAAGGTGTCGAGGCGGATCTTGGGACCCTGGAGGTCGACGAGGATGCCGACGCTGCGGCCGGTTTCGTCGGCGGCCTTGCGGACGCGGCGGTAGCGTTCTTCGTGTTCGGCGTGGGTGCCGTGGCTGAGGTTGAACCGGGCGATGTCCATTCCGGCGTCGACCAGGGGCTTGATCCGGTCGTACGAGTCGGTGGCGGGCCCGAGGGTGCAGACGATTTTTGCTCGGCGCATACAGCTGAGGGTAGGCATTACCGGCGCGTAACCACGACGTGGGTCCGGGCTGCGGGATGACCTTTGCGGTAAGGCGAGTTGAACAATCTGACAGTTGCTCGGACCGGTGTGCGACGGTGGTGGGGCGGCTGTGCGGGGGGCGGTGCTGACGGTTCGTCGGGGTTGCTCCGCCGTTGCGATTCCGTGAAGCGGTGTTCACCCCTGGTTCACCGTTCCTTCTGTCGGTGCTCCCCGCCCGGCGGGACGCTCGTCACCCCGGGTGACCACCGGGATGACGGAGCGGACGAGGGGGAGGTGCTCGGCGTGAGACGCGCTCTGGGGGTGCTCGCGGCCTTGGTGTTGTTGGGCGGGGTGACGTACGCGTTGATCCCGGATGACGGGCCGGCTGCGGGCAAGCCGGTCACGGTCACCGGGCTGATCGGTTCGGAGAAGCGTGCGTTCTTCGAAAGTCCCGAGGTGAAGGCCGAGTTGGCGAAGCAGGGGCTGGAGGTGCGGGCGGATTCGACCGGTTCCTGGACGATGAGCGAGCAGGCGCAGAGCAGTTCGGGGCTGGATTTCGCGTTCCCGGCGAGTACGGCGCCGGCGCGGGAGATCCAGCGCAACTGGGGGCAGCAGGACTCTCCGCTGGTGCCGTTCTACTCGCCGCTGGTGGTGGTGGCGCACGCGCCGGTCGCGCAGATCCTCCGGGACAACAAGCTGGCCGCGCGGGACGACGCGTCGGGTGTGTGGACGTTCCGGATGGACGAGTACGTCAACGCCCTGAAGGCGAAGCGCAGGTGGCAGGACCTGGTGAACGCGCAGGGGCACGCCGAGCTGTCGGGCCCGATCTTCGTGACGACGACGGATCCGGAGAGCTCCTCCTCGGGTGCGCTGTACGTCGCGTTGCTGTCGTACGTGCTGAACGGCGACCTGGTGGTGTCGGACGACGCGGGGGTGGAGGCCGCGCGTCCGTGGCTGTACCAGGCGACGGCGTTGCAGGGCGGCCAGAAGAGCAGCAGTGACGAGCCGTTCCGGGACTTCCTGGCGGGGGTCGGCAATCCGCTGATCTTCGGTTACGAGTCGCAGGTCGCCGCGATGGCGGTGCAGGGGCAGCCGACCGGGGACATGGTGGTGATGTACCCGGACACGACGGCGTACTCGGACCACACGATCATCGCCCGCACCGAGAACGGGCGGAGGCTCGCGGACGTGCTGCAGAACGATGTGGCGCTGCGGGGCCTGGAGGTGAGGTTCGGCTTCCGTCCGCAGGCCGGTGGTGAGGCTTTCGCCGGTCAGGTGCGGGGCATCAGGCAGCCGGTGTTCGCGCAGGACCTGAACGCGGCGAAGGTGCGGCAGGCGACGGTGCCGTCGTTGGACAACCTGCTCAAGCTGACCAGGGCGGCGAAGGGGAGCGCGAAGTGAGCATCGTGTCGGGGCGTCGTGGTTGGGGCGCGGCGGTGGTGGCGGCGGTGGTGGCGGCGGCCACCGCGTGCACGTCCTCGGGTTCGGGTCCGGATCCGGGGCCGACGGCGAGGGCGGGGGTGTTGCGCGTCCTGGCGGGCAGTGAGCTGCAGGATCTGCAGCCGGTGCTGGACGAGGCGCGGAAGGCGACCGGGGTGACGGTGCAGTTCGCGTGGACGGGGACGCTGGACGGCGCGGACGCGGTGTCCTCGGGCCGGGCGGACGGCCGGTACGACGCGGTGTGGTTCCCGTCCGACCAGTACCTGCGGTTGGATCCGGTGGGGCGGTCGAAGGTGTTGTCGGAGACTCCGGTGATGGTGTCCCCGGTGGCGGTCGGGGTGCGTTCCTCGGTGCTGGGTGATCTGGGGTGGGGGGACGGTTCGAAGGTCACCTGGGCGCAGATCGGCGAGGCCGCGGCGGCGGGGAGGCTGTCGTACGGGATGTCGGATCCGTCGCGTTCCAACTCGGGCTTCTCCGCCCTGACGGCGGTGGCGGCGGCGTTCTCGGGGGCGGGTGCGGCGTTGACCGACGCGGACGTGCAGAAGGCGACGCCGCAGTTGAAGCAGTTCTTCGCCGGTCAGAAGCTGACGTCGGGGTCGTCGGGGTGGCTGGCGCAGGCGTACGCGAAGGCGGAGCCCGGGAAGGTGGGGGCGCTGGTGAACTACGAGTCGGTGCTGCTGTCGTTGAACCGGACGTTGCCGCCCGGGCAGCAGCTGACGGTGGTGCGCCCGCAGGACGGGGTGGTGTCGGCGGACTATCCGCTGTCGCTGCTGTCGTCGGCGGCGCCCACCGAGCGGGAGTCGTTCCAGCGGTTGACGTCGTACCTGCTGAGGCCGGAGGTGCAGCAGCGGATCTCGGAGTTGACGTTGCGCCGTCCGGTGGCGGCGGGTGTCTCGCCGGCGGCGGGGCTGCCGACGGACCGCCGTCGTGAGTTGCCGTTCCCGGGGACGCGGGCGGTGGCGGACGGGCTGTTGGCGTCGTACCAGAACGAGCTGCGGCGTCCGTCGCGGACGGTGTACGTGCTGGACACCTCGGGGTCGATGGAGGGTTCGCGGCTGGACGCGTTGAAGGCGGCGTTGAGCCGGCTGACCGGTACGGACGACACCCGGGGGGTGCGGCGGTTCCGGGACCGCGAGGAGGTGACGCTGCTGTCCTTCGCCTCGAAGGTGAAGTGGGCGAAGACGCACGCCGTGCCGGCGTCCGGCAGCCGGCCGGGTCCGGAGGCGGAGTTGGCGGCGATCAACGGGGACGTGCAGTCGTTGTCGGCTTCGGGCGGTACGGCGGTGTACGACTCGTTGGAGGAGGCGTACCGGGTGATCGAGCGGCAGCAGCGGGAGGCGAACGACGACCGGTTCACCTCGATCGTGCTGATGACGGACGGGGAGAGCAACGAAGGTGCCTCGGACGCCGACTTCAGGCGGTTCCATGACGCGCTGCCGGCGGCGGAGAAGTCGATCCCGGTGTTCCCGATCAAGTTCGGCGAGGCGGCGGTGGGCCAGTTGCAGGGGGTGGCGGATCTGAGCGGCGGGAAGCTGTTCGACGGCTCGGGGTCGCTGGACGGGGTGTTCGAGGAGATCCGTGGCTACCAGTGAGGGCGTGGGCCGGCTGGTCCTGCGGTACCTGGAGTCGACGCGGAACCTGGTCGGGTGTGCGGGTGGTGCGGTCGGTCTGGGCCTGCACTTCGCGGGGTTGGGCGGGGCGTGGTGGCCGGGGGTGGTGGCGGGGTTGTACGGGGTCGGCGCGCTGCTGACCCCGGCGCCGGTGCGGCCGTCCGCTCCGGAGTCCCCACCGGAGCCCGCCTCCACGCCGCAGGCGGCGGAGCCGGAGCCGGCCTCCCCGCCGCGGGCGCCGGAGCCCGCCTCCCCGCCGCGGGCGCCGGAGCCGGAGCCGGTGGTGCCCCGGCCGGAGCTGGAGGCGCTCGCCGACTACCTGGGCACCGTGCCGCTGCCCGCCTCCGCCGGGGTCGACGCCCTGCTGGCCGCGTTGCGCGGCGCGGGCCCCGGCCCGGTGGCGGACCGGATCGTCGGGTACCGGCTGCCGGTCGCGGTGGACGGCTACCTGCGGGCGCGGACCTGGCTGCCGTGGGCGGGCCCGGACGCGCCGGATCCGGCGGCGCAGCTCGGCCGTGAGGTGCGCCGGCTCGCCGCCGAGCTCGGCTGACGCCGTGAGGTGCGCCGGCTCACCGCCGAGCTCGGCTGACGGGGTGGTATCCGGTCGGGCCGGTTTCGACCGTCCCGACCGGATACCACCCCCTTTTCCCTCCGCGCGCGTCATGAACGAGTCGCCAAGATCTCACCTGTTGGACGCGTCGAGGGGCTATCCATTCCCCCGGCCCGCACGGCACACTTCTACGCGCGTCCCTCTACGCGCGTCACCGGTTTCCCGGACGCGCCACGGACCCCGTACGTCCCACACGTTGACGGTGCATCCGCCGTCGTCCCCACTCGGGAGAGTCATCCATGCCCCTGAACCGCCGTGACTTCGTCACCCGGTCCGCAGCCACCGCCGCCGGCGCCGCCCTGGCCGGCGGGGCCGTGGTCGCCGCCGCTCCCGCCGCCGCGGCCGCCGAGCCGGACGCGGCGGCGGCGAAGGGCAGCAAGCGCAAGCCGCGCCGCCAGGCCTTCACCGTCATGGGCACCACGGACCTGCACGGCCGGGTGCTGAACTGGGACTACTTCACCGACGCCGAGTACGTCGACAAGGCCCACAACGCGGTCGGTCTCGCCAAGATCTCCACCCTGGCCAACCAGGTGCGCGAGGAGAAGGGCTGGGACCGCTGCCTGCTGATCGACTCGGGTGACATCATCCAGGGCACCCAGCTGACCTACTACTACGCCCGCGTCGAGCCGATCGCCACCGACGGCGACAACGTGCCGGACCACCCGATGGCCGTGGCCATGAACCTGATGGGCTACGACGCCGCCGCGCTGGGCAACCACGAGTTCAACTACGGCATCCCGACCGTGAAGGCCTTCGAGGACCAGCTGGAGTTCCCGCTGCTGGGCGCCAACGCGCTGCACGCGAAGAACGAGAAGCCGGCCTTCAAGCCGTACGTGATCAAGGAGGTGTGGCTGGACGAGGACACCCCGCTGAAGGTCGGCATCCTCGGTCTGACCAACCCGGGCATCGCGATCTGGGACAAGGCCAACGTCAGCGGCAAGATGGTCTTCCCGGGCATCGTGGAGACCGCCGCCAAGTACGTGCCCCGGATGAAGGCGGCGGGAGCGGACGTCATCGTCGTCTCCGCCCACTCCGGCATCGACGAGCCGACCACCTACGGGGACCAGCTGCCCTGGCCCGAGGACGCCTCCGGCGAGATGGCCGAGACCGTCCCGGACATCGACGCGGTGCTGGTGGGCCACACCCACAAGGAGGTCGCCCAGCGCCTCATCGTGAACAAGAAGACCGGCAGGACGGTCGTGCTCTCCGAGCCGCTGTGCTGGGGCCAGCGGCTGAGCTGCTTCGACTTCGAGGTCGAGTTCGCGGACGGCCACTGGAAGGTCGTCTCGGTCTCCTCCCGGGTGCTGAACTCCAACACCGTGCCGGAGAACCCGGAGATCTCCGACGCGATCCTCGGGCAGCACAAGAAGGTCGTCGCGTACGTCAACCAGAACATCGGCACGAGCAAGATCGAGCTGTCGATCGCCGAGGCCCGGTTCAAGGCCACCCCGATCATCGACCTGATCGGCAAGGTCCAGGCGGACGCCGTGAAGGCCGCGCTGGCGGGCGGGCAGTACGCCAACCTCCCGGTCCTGGCCCAGGCCGCCCCGTTCAACCGCACCGCGCTGATCCCGGCCGGCCAGGTCAAGCTGCGCGACGCCGCGGGCCTGTACATCTACGAGAACACCCTGGAGGCCCGCATCCTGACGGGTGCCCAGCTCAAGGACTACCTGGAGTTCTCGGCGAAGTACTACTACCAGCTCGCTCCGGGCGCCCCGGTCGACAAGGAGGCCATGACCGGCGCCGAGACCACGCCGGACTACAACTACGACTCGGTCTACGGCCTGAGCTACGACATCGACATCGCCCAGCCCAAGGGCCAGCGGATCGTCAACCTCAGCTACCAGGGCAAGCCGATCGATCCGGCCGCGCAGTTCGTGCTCGCCGTGAACAACTACCGCGCCAACGGCGGCGGCAACTTCCCGCACGTGGCCACCGCCAAGGCCGTCTGGTCGAACTCCGACGAGATCCGCAACACGATGATCGCCTGGGTCAAGGCCAAGGGCACCATCGACCCCGCCGACTTCTTCACCAACTCCTGGCGCCTGGTCCGCGCCGGGCAGCCGGTGTTCTAGCCGCACCTGCCGCAGAGGCCGTCGGCGCCGGACGAGCAGTCCCGCGCCGGCGGCCTCTTCCTTGCTCTCCGGCCGGCGGCCTCTCCCGCTCCTCCGGTCGGCGGCCGATTCCACTCCTCCGGTCGGTGGCCGATTCCGCCCCTCCGGCCGACCCGCTCACCGCGCGAGACGATCGGACATCCAGACGAGACTAGAGGATATTCATCCGCTCACTCGATCTTCCTATGGTTGGGGACATCGAGCACGGCCCCGCGGGGGGCCGGCAGTGACCGGATGAGGAGAGTTGGATGCGCGCGATCGTGCAGACGGAGTTCGGCGGCCCCGAGGTTCTGAGGATGACCGAGGTAGAGCGGCCGACGCCGTCGAGCGGCGAGGTGCTGGTGCGGGTGAAGGCCGCCGCCGTGAACCCGGTGGACGTGGCGGTGCGGGCCGGGCTGCTCCCGCTGCTGGGCGAGCCGCCGTTCACGGTGGGCTGGGACATCTCCGGGGTGGTCGAGGAGGTCGGCCCGGGGGCCCGCTACCGGGTGGGCGAGGAGGTCTACGGGATGCCGTTCTTCCCGCGCGCGGCCGGCGGCTACGCCGAGTACGTGACCTCGCCCTCCCGCCAGCTGGCCCGCAAGCCCGCCACCCTGGACCACGTCCAGGCCGCCGCGCTGCCGCTGGCCGTGCTCACCGCCTGGCAGGGCCTGGTGGACCTGGCCCGCGTCGGCGAGGGCCAGCGCGTGCTGATCCACCGGGCGGCGGGCGGCGTCGGCCACCTCGCCGTGCAGATCGCCAAGCTCCGCGGCGCGTACGTGATCGCGCTGGCCAGCGAGCCCAAGCACGCCTTCCTCAAGGAGCTCGGCGCCGACGAGCTGATCGACTACCGGACCACCGACTACACCCAGGCGGTCGAGGACGTCGACGTCGTCTTCGACTCCTCCTCCGAAGGCACCCGCGCCCTGGAGGTGCTCAAGCCGGGCGGCACCCTGGTCAGCATCATGGAGCACGGCAACCGCGAGCTCGCCGCCGCGATCGAGGCCGCCGGGCGGCGCTTCGCCGGCGTCTCCGTCGAGCCCGACTACGCCTCGCTCGAGACGATCGCCACCCTGGTCGACGAGGGCCTCATCCGCCCGCACGTCGCCGAGACCTTCCCGCTCGCCGAGGCCGGCCGGGCGCACGAGCTGGTCGGCTCCGGTACCGTCCAGGGCAAGGTCGTGCTGACCGTTGACTGACGAGACCGCTGGGGGCGGGCGATGGACATCCTGACCGAGGCACTGGGTTCGATGCGGACGGCGCACCCGGCGTCCGTCCGCACCGACGGCCGGGCGCCGTGGGCCCTGCGCCTGCCCCCGGTGGCCGGGGCCGGCTTCCACGTGGTGCTGTACGGCACCTGCTGGCTGGTCCCGGTGGGTCCGGCGGGGCCGGCGGCTTCGACGGACCCCGCGGCTTCGACGGACCCCGCGGGTTCGGCGGGCCCCACCGGTCCGGCGGCCGGCCGCGAGCCCGTCGCGCTCAGTCCGGGGGACGTGGTGTTCCTGCGGGACGGCCGCGGCCACGTCCTGGCCGACCACCCGGACACCCCGCCGGTGGACGCCAAGAGCTGCCGGGTCGACGGCAACTCGCCGATCGGCACCGTCTCCCTGGGCGGCGACGGCGCCCGCACCACCCTGCTGTGCGGCAACTACCACCTGGACCAGGGGCGCCCCCACCCCATGGTCCGGCAGCTGCCCGAACTGATCCACCTGCCGACCCGGCACGGACGCCACCCGGAACTGGCCGCCGCCGTCGAGCTGTTGGGCTCCGAGCTGGAGAACCCGCGGATCGGCTCGACCGGGATCGTCCCGGCACTGATCGACTCGCTGCTGCTCTACATCCTGCGGGCCTGGTTCGAGGACCAGCCCGCCGAGACCGCCGCCGGCTGGGCGGCCGCCCTGCGGGACGCGGCCGTGGCGCCCGCCCTGACGGCGATCCACGAGGCCCCGGCCACCCCGTGGACGGTGGAGTCCCTCGCGGACCGGGCGGGCCTGTCCCGGGCGGCGTTCGCCCGCCGGTTCACCTCGATGGTGGGCGAGCCTCCGATGGCGTACCTGACCCGGTGGCGGATGACCACCGCCGCCCGGCTGCTGCGCGAGTCGGAGGCGCCGCTGACGGCGGTGGCGGCGCAGACCGGGTACGGGTCCGAGTACGCGTTCGCCAAGGCCTTCAAGCGGGAGTTCGGCCGGGCCCCCGGCAACTACCGCCGGGAGGCCCGGGCCGCCTGACGCCTAGAACGGGAACGGCGCCCGCCCGTGCTGCACGGAGATCCACTTCACGGTGGTGAACGCGTCCACGGTGGACTCGCCGTTGAGCCGCCCGACGCCGGAGTTCTTCTCGCCGCCGAAGGGCACCCCCGGCTCGTCGGCAATGGTTCCGCCGTTGACGTGGATCATGCCGGTCTCGATCCGCTGGGCGACCCGCACCCCGCGCTCCAGGTCCGCGGTGTGCACCGCGCCGCTGAGCCCGAACGGCGTGTGGTTGGCCAGCCGGACGGCCTCGTCCTCGCCGTCGAAGGGCACCAGCAGCACGACCGGGCCGAAGAGTTCGCGCTGCAGGATGGGCGCGTCCGCCGGCAGGTCGGTGAGCACGGTCGGTGCCATCAGGCTGCCCGTGGTGGTGCCGCGCAGCAGCGCGGTGGCGCCGCCGGCGATCGCCTGGTCGATCTGGGCGGTGATCGCGTCGGCCTGGACGGAGTTGATCAGCGGGCCGATGTGGGTGGCCGGATCCTTGGGGTCGCCGACGGTCAGCGAGGCGGTCTTGGCGACGAACTTCTCGGTGAACTCGGCGAGCACCGAGCGGTCGACCAGCACCCGGTTGGCGGCCATGCAGACCTGGCCCTGGTGGACGAAGCGGCTGAACACGGCCGCGTCCACGGCGTAGTCGAGGTCGGCGTCGTCCAGGACGATCAGCGCGCTGTTGCCGCCGAGTTCCAGCACGGCCCGCTTGAAGTGGGCGGCGGCCACGGTGGCGACGTGCCGGCCGATCCCGTCGGAGCCGGTGAAGGAGATCACCTTGGGAACGGGGTGTTCGATGAAGCTGTCGCCGATCTCCGCGATGTCGGTGATCACGACGTTCAGCAGGCCGGGCGGCAGACCGGCGTCCTCGAAGATCCTGGCGATCAGGGAGCCGCCGACGACCGGGGTCTCCTGGTGCGGCTTGAGCACGACGCCGTTGCCGAGGGCGAGCGCCGGGGCGACGGCCTTGAGGGCCAGGAACAGCGGGAAGTTGAAGGGGCTGATCACGCCGACCACACCGACCGGCAGCCGGTAGAGCCGGTTCTCCTTGCCGGGGGCCGGCGAGGGCAGCAGCCGGCCCTCGGCGGCCACCGACAGGTGCAGGCACTCGCGCAACACGTCCTTCACCAGGGACAGTTCGAAGCCGGCCTTGAGCGCGGTGCCGCCGAGTTCGGCGGCGATCGCCCGGACGATCTCCGGCTCGCGCTCCTCCACCAGCCGCAGCGCGCGCTCGAACACCAGCCGGCGCTGGTACGGGTTGGTGGCGGCCCAGCCGCGCTGGGCGCGCTCGGCGGCCCGGTAGGCGCGGTCGACCTCGGCGACGGTGGCGACGGTGATGGTGGCCAGCTTGTCGCCGGTGTAGGGGTCGACGTCGACGATGTCCCAGGAGCCGCTGCCGCCGCACCATTCGCCGTCGATGTACTGCAGCGCCAACTCGGAGAAGTACGACATCTGATCCCTCTCGTGCCCGACCTGATGGGACCTCATCGTACTGACGTGTCAGAGCTCTTGGCGTACGGAGTGCAGAAGGTCGCGGGTCCTTCCGGGGGTGAGGCTCTCGGCCTGCAGGTCCTCCATCGCCCGGCGGTAGGAGGCGACTTCGGCGGGCTTGTCGACGTAGAGCGCGGTGGTGAACTGTTCGAGGTAGACCACGTCGGCGAGTTCGGCCTCGGCGAAGCCCAGCACGCTGAAGGCGCCGCTCTCGGCGGCGAGCCCGGCGGTGCCGAGCGGCAGCACCTGGAGCCGCACGTGGGGCAGTTCGGAGAGTTCGAGGAGCCGGTCGAGCTGTCCGCGCATCTGCGCGGGGCCGCCCCAGGGGCGGCGCAGCGCGGCTTCGTCCAGGACGGCGAGCAGCCGGGGCGGGCGTTCGGCGGTGAGCAGGTCCTGGCGCCTGAGCCGTACTTCGACCCGGCGTTCGATGTCCTCGGCGCGGAGGCCGTGGCAGCCGGCGGTGATCACGGCGCGGGCGTAGTCGGCGGTCTGCAGCAGCCCGTGGACGAACTGGACCTCGTAGCTGAGGATCTCGGCGGCGGCCTCCTCCAGGCCCAGGTAGTTCTGGAACCAGGCGGGCAGGACGTCGCCGTATTCGTGCCACCAGGATCCGGCGTTGGCGTCGCGGACGAGTGCGAGGACGGCGGCGCGTTCCTGTTCGCCCTCGACGCCGTAGAGGGTGAGGAGGTCGGCGACGTCGCGTTCCTTGAAGCCGACGCGGCCGAGTTCCATCCGGCTGATCTTCGACTCGGAGGCGCGGATCGAGTAGCCGGCCTCCTCGCGGGTGACGCCTCTGGCCTCGCGGAGCCTGCGCAACTGGTTGCCGAGCAGCAGTCGCCGTACGGTGGCGCCCCCGCCTGCCTGAGTCGTGCCCATCGAAGTCACCCTCCGCACTCGCGCAGCCCCCCGGCCGTCGGCGGCAGTCTGCCACCTGGCACCGACGAACAACAGCCTGCGCCGGGGCGCTTTGCGGCGACGGGGCCAAGCCTGGGAGAAAGCTGTGAGCGGGCCTGCGGCGGGTGGGCGAAAGTGCTGGTGGGAGCGCTGGCGGGAGCACGGGCGGGGGCGCAGGTGAGAGCCGGGTGAGAACACCCGGGGAACGGCCGGGAACGCGACCGCTTCGGCCCGGGAACGCGACGGCAGCCGGCCGGGAACGCGACCGCTTCGGCCCGGGAACGCGACGGCGGCCGGCCGGGAACGCGACGGTACGGGGGCGGGGAGGCGACGGGGCCGACGCGGACGCCACGGCTCCGGCCGGGAATGCGACGGCGCCCACCCTCCAACTGGTCGGGGAAGAGGGCGGGCGCCAGGAGACCGCGTTGGCCCGGCGACGCTGGCGGGGGCAGCGGGTTGAGCTCCCGGCGATGCGGCGCCGGGGGTTCGGGGGCCGGTCGGACCGTCCGTGCCGTCAGACCACCAGGGGGCGGTCCGTGGGCCGGATCGGGGCGGGAAGCGGGGTCTTGCCGCCCAGGTACTTGTCCACCGCGGCAGCGGCCGAGCGGCCCTCCGCGATGGCCCAGACGATCAGTGACTGGCCACGGCCGGCGTCTCCGCAGACGTACACGCCATCGACATTGGTGGCGAACCGGCCGTCGCGGGCAATGTTACCGCGCGCGTCGAGGTCGACGCCGAGCTGCTCCACCAGGCCGTTCTTGACGTCCGTGCCGGTGAAGCCCATGGCGAGGGTGACCAGCTGGGCCGGGATGGCGCGCTCGGTGCCCGGGACGGGTTCGAACCGGCCGTCCTTGAACTCGACCTCGACGAGGTGGAGTTCCTGGACGTTCCCGTCCTCGTCGCCGGTGAGGTGGGTGGTGCTGACGGAGTAGATCCGCTCGCCGCCCTCCTCGTGGGCGGAGGTGACCTTGTAGGTCATCGGCATGGTCGGCCACGGCTGGTGGCCGGGGCGGTCGTCGCCGGGGCGGGGCATGATCTCCAGCTGGGTCACCGACAGGGCGCCCTGGCGGTGGGCGGTGCCGACGCAGTCCGCGCCGGTGTCGCCGCCGCCGATCACCACGACGTGCTTGCCCTTGGCGCTGATCGGCGACTCGACGAGGTCGCCCTCCTGCACCTTGTTGGCCAGCGGCAGGTACTCCATGGCCTGGTGGACGCCCTTGAGCTCGCGCCCGGGCACCGGCAGGTCGCGGGCCGTGGTGGCGCCGGCGGCGACGACGACGGCGTCGAAGCGCTCGCGCAGCTGCTGGCCGGTGATGTCCTCGCCGACGTGCACGCCGGTGCGGAACCGGGTGCCCTCCGCCCGCATCTGCTCGATGCGGCGGTTGATGTGGCGCTTCTCCATCTTGAACTCGGGGATGCCGTAGCGCAGCAGGCCGCCGATGCGGTCGGCGCGCTCGTACACCACCACGGTGTGGCCGGCGCGGGTGAGCTGCTGGGCGGCGGCGAGGCCGGCCGGGCCGGAGCCGATGACGGCGACGGTCTTGCCGGAGAGCCGCTCCGGGATCTGCGGGGTGACCCCGCCGCGGTCCCAGGCCTTGTCGATGATGGTGACCTCGACGTTCTTGATGGTCACCGCGTCCTGGTTGATGCCGAGCACGCAGGCCGACTCGCAGGGCGCCGGGCACAGCCGCCCGGTGAACTCCGGGAAGTTGTTGGTGGCGTGGAGGCGCTCGATGGCGCCGGTCCAGTCGTCCCGGTAGGCGAGGTCGTTCCACTCGGGGATGAGGTTCCCGAGCGGGCAGCCGTTGTGGCAGAACGGGATGCCGCAGTCCATGCAGCGGCCGGCCTGCTGGGTGATGATCGGCAGGAGGCTGCGCTCGACGTAGACCTCGTTCCAGTCCTTGATCCGGACGTCGACCGGGCGGCGCTCCGCCAGCTGCTTGGGCGTGGTCAGGAAGCCCTTGGGGTCAGCCATTAGCCGCCTCCATCATCTTCGCGGTGGTGTCGGCCTCGGAGAGGCCGGCGCGCTCAGCGGCGTCCTTGGCGGCGAGCACTGCCTTGTAGTCGGTCGGCATGATCTTGGAGAAGCGGGACACCCCGCCGCCCCAGTCGGCCAGGAGCTCGGCGGCGACGGTGGAGCCGGTCTCCTCGTAGTGCTGCTGCACGGTCTCGCGCAGCCATTCGCGGTCGGCGGCGGTGGGGGCCTCGATGCCCACCATGCCGTCGTTGACGTTGGCGGGGCGCAGGTCCAGGACGTACGCGATGCCGCCGGACATGCCGGCCGCGAGGTTGCGTCCGGTCTCGCCGAGGATGACGACCCGGCCGCCGGTCATGTACTCCAGGCCGTGGTCGCCGACGCCTTCGACGACCAGGGTGGCGCCGGAGTTGCGGACGGCGAAGCGCTCGCCGGCCTTGCCGCGCAGGTGGATCCGGCCGGAGGTGGCGCCGTAGCCGATGGTGTTGCCGGCGATCACGTGGTTCTGCGCGTCGTTGCCGATGGCCGCGGCCTCGCGGGCGGGGCGGACCACGACGACGCCGCCGGAGAGTCCCTTGCCGACGTAGTCGTTGGCGTCGCCCTCGAGCCGCAGGGTGACGCCGCGGGGCAGGAAGGCGCCGAAGGACTGGCCGGCGGAGCCGGTGAAGGTGACGTCGATGGTGCCCTCGGGCAGGCCCTCGCCGCGGTACCGCTTGGTCACCTCGTGGCCGAGCATGGTGCCGACGGTGCGGTTGACGTTGCGGATCGGCAGCTGGATGCGGACGGTCTCGCCGCGTTCCAGGGCGTCCTCGGCGAGCGCGATCAGCTGGTTGTCGAGCGCCTTGTCCAGGGCGTGGTCCTGGGTCGTGGTGCAGTGCCGGGGGGCGCCGTCCGGCAGTTCCGGCACGTGGAACAGCGGGGCCAGGTCGAGCCCGGCGGCCTTCCAGTGGTCGATGGCGGCCTGGGCGTTGATGTGCTCGGCGCGGCCGACGGCCTCCTCGATCGAGCGGAAGCCGAGGGAGGCGAGGATCTCGCGGACCTCCTCGGCGATGAACTCGAAGAAGTTGACGACGAATTCGGGCTTGCCGGAGAACCGCTCGCGCAGCACCGGGTTCTGGGTGGCGACGCCGACGGGGCAGGTGTCCAGGTGGCAGACGCGCATCATGATGCAGCCGGAGACGACCAGCGGCGCGGTGGCGAAGCCGAACTCCTCGGCGCCGAGCAGCGCGGCGATGACGACGTCGCGGCCGGTCTTCAGCTGGCCGTCGGTCTGGACGACGATGCGGTCGCGCAGCCCGTTCAGCAGCAGGGTCTGCTGGGTCTCGGCGAGGCCGAGCTCCCAGGGGCCGCCGGCGTGCTTGAGCGACGTGAGCGGCGAGGCGCCGGTGCCGCCGTCGTGCCCGGAGACCAGGACGACGTCGGCGTGCGCCTTGGAGACGCCCGCGGCGACGGTGCCGACGCCGACCTCCGACACCAGCTTCACGTGGATGCGGGCGGCGGGGTTGGCGTTCTTGAGGTCGTGGATCAGCTGCGCCAGGTCCTCGATCGAGTAGATGTCGTGGTGCGGCGGCGGCGAGATCAGTCCGACACCCGGGGTGGAGTGCCGGGTCCTGGCGACCCACGGGTAGACCTTGTGGCCGGGCAGCTGGCCGCCCTCGCCGGGCTTGGCGCCCTGGGCCATCTTGATCTGGATGTCGTCGGCGTTGACGAGGTACTCGGAGGTGACGCCGAACCGGCCGGAGGCGACCTGCTTGATCGCCGAGCGGCGCTCGGGGTCGTAGAGGCGGTCCGGGTCCTCGCCGCCCTCGCCGGTGTTGGACTTGCCGCCGAGGCGGTTCATCGCGATGGCGAGGGTCTCGTGGGCCTCGCGGGAGATCGAGCCGTACGACATGGCGCCGGTGGAGAAGCGCTTGACGATCTCGGAGACCGGCTCGACCTCGTCGACCGGGATCGGCTCGCGGCCGAGGCCGTCGAGCTGGAACAGGCCGCGCAGCGTCATCAGGCGGGCGGACTGCTCGTTCACCCGGTCCGTGTACTGCTTGAAGATGTCGTAGCGGCGGTTGCGGGTGGAGTGCTGCAGCCGGAAGACGGTGTCCGGGTCGAACAGGTGCGGCTCGCCCTCGCGGCGCCACTGGTACTCGCCGCCGATGTCCAGCGCGCGGTGCGCGGCGGGGATGCCGGAGGCCGGGTAGGCCTTGGCGTGCCGGGCGGCGGTCTCCTTGGCGATCTCGTCGAGGCCGATGCCGCCGAGCTTGGTGGTGGTGCCGGCGAAGTAGGCGTCGACCAGTTCCCGGGAGAGGCCGATGGCCTCGAAGACCTGGGCGCCGCGGTAGGAGGCGACGGTGGAGATGCCCATCTTGGACATCACCTTGAGGACGCCCTTGCCGAGCGCCTTGATCAGGTTCCTGATCGCCTTCTCGGGCTCGACGCCCTGGATGAACACGCCCTGGGCGACGAGGTCCTCGACGGACTCCATCGCCAGGTAGGGGTTGACCGCGCCGGCGCCGTAGCCGATCAGCAGGGCGACGTGGTGGACCTCCCGGACGTCACCGGCCTCGACCAGCAGGGACACCTGGGTGCGCTGCTTGGTGCGGATGAGGTGGTGGTGGATGGCCGAGGTGAGCAGCAGGGAGGGGATCGGGGCGTGCTCGGCGTCGGAGTGCCGGTCGGAGAGCACGATGATCCGGGCGCCGTCGGCGATCGCGGCGTCGGCCTCGGCGGCGATCTCGGCCAGGCGCGCGGCCAGGCCCTCGCCGCCGGTGGCGACCTTGTAGAGGCCGGACAGCGTGACGGCCTTCAGGCCCGGCTGGTCGCCGTCGGCGTTGATGTGGACCAGCTTGGCGAGCTCGTCGTTGTCGATCACCGGGAAGGTGATGCCGACGGAGCGGCAGGACGCGGCCTCGGCGGCCAGCAGGTTGCCCTCGGGGCCGAGGTTGGACAGCAGCGAGGTGACGAGTTCCTCGCGGATGGCGTCCAGCGGCGGGTTGGTGACCTGGGCGAAGAGCTGCACGAAGTAGTCGAAGAGCAGGCGCGGCTTCTCGCTGAGCGCGGCGATCGGGGAGTCGGTGCCCATCGAGCCGAGCGCCTCGGCGCCGGTGCGGGCCATCGGCGCCAGGATGACGCGCAGTTCCTCCTCGGTGTAGCCGAAGGTCTGCTGGCGGCGGGTGACGGAGGCGTGGGTGTGGGCGATGTGCTCGCGCTCGGGCAGCTTGGCGAGCTGGATCTGCCCGGCGGCGACCCACTCCGCGTAGGGGTGCTCGGCGGCGAGGGCGGACTTGATCTCGTCGTCCTCGACGATGCGGCCCTCGGCGGTGTCCACCAGGAACATCCGGCCGGGCTGCAGGCGGCCCTTCCTGGTGACCTTCTCCTGCTCGATGTCGAGGACGCCGACCTCGGAGGAGAGGACGACCAGGCCGTCCTCGGTGATCCAGTACCGGGCGGGGCGCAGGCCGTTGCGGTCGAGCACGGCGCCGATCTGGGTGCCGTCGGTGAAGGTGACGCAGGCCGGGCCGTCCCAGGGCTCCATCAGGTTGGAGTGGTACTGGTAGAAGGCGCGGCGGGCCGGCTCCATGGTGGCGTGGTTCTCCCACGCCTCCGGGATCATCATCAGCACGGAGTGCGGCAGCGAGCGGCCGCCGAGGTGGAGCAGCTCCAGGACCTCGTCGAAGGAGGCGGAGTCGGAGTGGTCGGGGGTGCAGATCGGGAAGATCCGCTCCAGGCCCTGCCCGTTGCCGTTGGCCGGGATGAGGTCGGTGGCGAGCTGGGACTCGCGGGCGCTCATCCAGTTGCGGTTGCCCTTGACCGTGTTGATCTCGCCGTTGTGCGCGACGAAGCGGTACGGGTGGGCGAGCGGCCAGCTCGGGAAGGTGTTGGTGGAGAAGCGCGAGTGCACCAGGCCGATCGCGGAGGCGTAGCTGCGGTCCGACAGGTCGGGGAAGAAGGGCTCCAGCTGGCCGGTGGTCAGCATGCCCTTGTAGACGATGGTGCGGGCGGACAGCGAGGGGAAGTAGACGCCGGCCTCGCGCTCGGCGCGCTTGCGGACCACGAAGGCGACGCGGTCCAGCTCGATGCCGGTGCGGTCGCGGTGGGACAGGAAGAGCTGGCGGAAGCGCGGCATCACGCTGCGCGCGGTGGCGCCGAGCAGGTCGGGGGTGACCGGGACGTCGCGCCAGCCGAGGACGGTGAGGTCCTCCTCGGCGGCGATGGCCTCGATCCGGGCGACGGCGGCGGCGTCGGCCGCGTCCTCGTCGGGCAGGAAGGCGATGCCGACGGCGTAGGCGCCGGCCGCCGGGAGTTCGAAGGTGACCTTGCCGCGCAGGAAGGCGTCGGGGATCTGGGTGAGGATGCCCGCGCCGTCGCCGGAGTCCGCCTCGGCGCCGGTGGCGCCGCGGTGCTCCAGGTTGCGCAGGACGTTCAGCGCCTGCTCGACGATGGTGTGGTCGGCGATGCCGGTCAGCGTGGCGACGAAACCGACGCCACAGGCGTCGTGCTCGTTCCGCGGGTCGTACAGGCCCTGAGCAGCAGGTCGCGCATCCGGCACGAGCGCGTAGGGTGGGCGGGGGCCGCCGGCCTGAGGCTCGTTGGCGGAGTGCATGGATGCAGACAGCATCGGCTCTCCCGTCGTCGTCTTTCGGCAAGTTGGTGCAAGTAGGGACGACGTTGGCCCTGATGCGGTGGTGCGGTGGGGGTGCTGCGATGGTGCGGTGGTGCAAGTTACATGATGCCCAGGATCCCGAGAAGCGGAATATCCCGTCCACATGGCGGACGGGCGCGCAGGTCAGGCGGGGTGGAAGGGGGGACGTGCCACGGCGCACGTCCCGACGATTGTGCCCAACCGTCCGCGGCCCGAAACAGGGGCGAAACCGGATCGCCACACAAGCCGATCATGGGCGCCTGCGAATCCATTCCGCAGCCCCGGTCGGTGGATGCGAATCCGCGGCCGTCGGGGCTCGGATGATGAGACTATGCCGGGCACCGCGGGACGCCCATGTGTGAAACGTCACGCGTTGCCCGGCATAATCATGCAGGGTTTCGGGTCATCCCACATGCCCGCCGATCAGCCAGCCGAGCAGGTACGTGACCCCGGCGGCGGCGCCGCCGAGGACCAGCTGTCGCACTCCGCTGAACCACCAGCTGCGCGCGGTGACCCGGGCCACCACCGCGCCGCAGGCGAACAGGCCGATCGCGGCGAGCAGCAGCGCGGGCAGCAGCGTGGTCGCGCCCAGCAGGTAGGGCAGCAGCGGCAGCAGCGCGCCGAGCGCGAAGCACAGGAACGACGAGCCCGCCGCGACCAGCGGCGAGGGCAGGTCGTTGGGGTCGACGCCCAGTTCCTCGCGGGCGTGGATCTCCAGCGCCAGTTCCGGGTCGCGGGACAGCTGCCGGGCCACCTCGTGGGCGAGGTCCGGGTCGACCCCGCGGGAGACGTACAGCTGCGCCAGCTCGGCCAGCTCGCCGTGCGGGTTGCGGCTCAGCTCCAGCCGCTCGGCCTCGATCTCGGCCTGCACCAGCTCCCGCTGCGAGGCCACCGAGGTGTACTCCCCCGCCGCCATCGAGCAGGCACCGGCGGCCAGGCCGGCGAGTCCGGTGAGGATCACCGTGCCGTTGGACGCCGCACTGCCGACCACTCCGGTCATCAGGGCGAAGTTGGACACCAGGCCGTCCACGGCCCCGAACACCGCGGGCCGCAGCCAGCCGCCGTTGACGTCCCGGTGGTGGTCCGCCGCGGGTATCCGCGGGTGCTGGGCCGGTTCGGCTTCCAGGGTGGTCGTACTCACGGTTCTTCCCCTCCGTCTTCGTTCGTCGCCTCGACCGTAGCCCGCGTGACCTGGGCATTTCCAGCAAAGTAAGGCTGTCCGAACAGCACTGAGGCCACCCTTCGCAAGGGTGGCCTCAGTCGGGTGAAGTCCCTGGTCAGATCGGGTTCTCGGCGTCCTCGCGGCCCTTGCCGCCCTGCTCGGCGACGGCGGTGGCCGGTTCGGCCGAGGTCTTTTCGTCCAGGGGCTGAGACGGTTCCGGGCCGGCCGCCCGGCGCTCGGCCTGCGTCCCACCGGCGCCGTCCGCCGTGCCGGCGGCCCGGTTCCCGGCCTTGCCGCCGTTCTTGCCGTCGACCCCGCCCGCCGCCTCGCCCCCCGACTCGGCCACCGGCTCGTCAGCCGCTTCGTCCGCCGAGCCGGGCACCGGCTCGTGCGCCGCCGGGTCGATGCTCGCCGGGTCCTCGCGGCCGGGCCGCTTCCTGCCGACGATCACGAAGTACGCCACGGCCCCGATGAACACCACGATCGAGGTCCAGTCGTTCAGCCGCAGGCCGAAGTAGACGTGCGCCTCGTCGATCCGCAGCCACTCGGTCCAGAACCGGCCCACCGTGTACGCGGCCACGTACAGCGCGAAGGCCCGGCCGTGGCCCAGCTTGAACCGGCGGTCCGCCCAGATCACCAGCAGCGCGACGGCCACGTCCCAGATCGACTCGTACAGGAAGGTGGGGTGGAAGACGCCGTTGACGACCGTGCCGTCGGGCAGCGTCTTGTGGATCTCCAGGCCCCACGGCAGCGTGGTCGCCCGGCCGTACAGCTCCTGGTTGAAGTAGTTGCCCCAGCGGCCCAGCGCCTGCGCCAGCGCGATGCCGGGCGCGATGGCGTCCGCGTACGCGGGCAGCGGCACGCCCCGGCGGCGGCAGCCGATCCAGGCGCCCACCGCGCCCAGCGCGACCGCGCCCCAGATCCCGAGGCCGCCCTCCCAGATCTTGAAGGCGTTCCAGGGGTTCTTCCCCTCGCCGAAGTACAGCTGGTGGTCGGTGATCACGTGGTACAGCCGGCCGCCGACCAGGCCGAACGGCACGGCCCAGACGGCGATGTCCCCGACGGTGTGCTTGGCACCGCCCCGGGCGACCCAGCGCTTGCTGCCGAGCCAGACGGCGACGACGACACCGAGGATGATGCAGAAGGCGTAGGCGCGCAGCGGGATCGGTCCGAGGTGGAGGACGCCCCGCGACGGGCTGGGAATGTAGGCGATATCCATGGCGGTTCCGACGCTACAGGGTCCGACGCCCCGGTCGGACACCCCTGGGGTCACAGAAGCCGAACAACGGGCCCTGCGCTCGCGCCCCCGCCCCTTCCGGACGGGGCGGGGGCGGGGGCGGCGCGGGTGCTCAGCCGGCGGCGGGCGACGGGTTGTTGGCCTCCGAGGCGGTGCTGGTCGGGGCCGGGGACTGGCCGTGGGAGCCGGCCGTGCCCAGTTGCTTGCCCTGGTTCGCGGCGTCCACCCACTTCACCAGGTTCGCCGGGGTGATCTCCTCGTCGCCGTTCTTCGGGTAGACCGGCTGGCCGTTGAGCAGCACGGTCGGGGTGGACTTGTAGCTGGACTTGTCGAAGTCCTGCTGCACCGCGGACACCCAGCCGCCGTACTTGTTGTCGTTGACGCAGGCCTGGAAGGCCGGGGTGTCCAGTCCGTCGACCTGCTTCGCGAGGTTGAGCAGGACGGCCTTGTCGCCGAAGGCGTCGTTGGTCTCGTCCGGCTGGTTGCGGTACAGCACGTCGTGGAAGTCGCGGAAGTGTCCGGCGTCCTGGGCGCAGGCGAGCGCGTTGGCGCCGGTCTTGGAGCCCTTGCCGGGCACCGCCCGGTCGATGAACGAGACGACGTGGACGTGGGAGGTGACCTTCCCGGCGTCCTCCAGCTGGTCGATGGTGGAGGAGAACTCGCGCTCGAAGATCCCGCAGGCGGGGCAGCGCGGGTCCTCGTACACCGTCAGGACGGAGGGCGCGTTGCTCGCGCCGACCGGGATGACCAGGTTCTTGTCGCCGATGGTCCCGGCCGGGGCGGCGGTCGGGGTCTCCGGCTTGGAGCGCTGGTCCTGCACCACGATGCCGGCGATCACGGCGGCGGCGATCACCGCGAGCACGGCCCCGCCCGCGATCAGCTTCTTCCTGCGCTTGGAGGTGGCCTCCTCGGCCGCCCGCTGCGCCAGCATCCGCTCGCGGGCGGTGCGCTTGCCTTCTCGGTTCTTCTCGCTCATTGCCTTGACATCCACGGTCGGGGAGCCTTCGTCGGGTGCGGGAGTGGGGGGCGGGTCGGAGTGGGGGCGGGTCGGAGCAGGGGGCAGGTCGGGGCAGGGGGCGGGCCGGGCGGTCAGCCGGCCAGCCAGCCGTCGGCCGAGAGCCGGGTGCGCGGCCGCCAGAGCAGCCAGCCGGCCAGCAGCAGGAACCCGGTGTCGCGCAGGATCTCCTGGAGGTACTCGGTCTGCGAGGCGTCGACGTGCCCGCCGCCGCCGAAGCAGCCGCAGTCGATCGAGATGCCGCGCGCCCAGGCCGAGGCGATCCCGGCGATGAAGGTGAGCAGCAGCAGCGCGGAGACCCCGGCGACGAGGCGGACGCCGAGTCCGACCACCAGCAGCACGGCGAGCGCCAGCTCCAGGAACGGCAGGCCGTAGCCGATCGGCTTGACCAGGCCCTCGGGCAGGATCTCGTAGGCGCGGACGGCCTGGGCCGCCTCCGCCGGGTCGGCGATCTTGGCCAGTCCGGCCCAGCCCCAGACCACCGCGAGGCCGAGCCGGACGGCGAGGCCGAACCACTCGCTCCAGGCGGGCACCGGCCGCCGAGCCGTCGGTGCGGGCGCCGGGTCGCCGGACTGCGCTGCCGGGCCGGCCATCAGGGAACCCCCCTCGGGATACTCGTTCACTTCCTGACGAACCGTAGGGGAGGGAGGGGGGTTCCTCCGCATTCGCGAATTAAGCCTCATGGGTGACGCAACACGGTGTTCCGTCCGATTCGGGAGAACACCCGTGCGTCAGTGGCAGCCCGGCATCCGCCCCGGGTCGAACGGCTCGGGGCGCCCCTCGTGCGGTGTCCGGGCGGCCCGCTCGGCCGCGTCCCACCGCGCCGCCTCCGCGCAGGCGACCGCCTCGCGTTCCGCCCGCTCGGCGCCGCGCTTGGCCAGCGCCTGCCCGACCTCGGTGTGCGCGCCGACGGCGGCGCCCAGAGCCAGCGCGGCGGCCGCCGCCCGCAGCAACACGGCCCGATGAAGACCAGCCACCGACTCACCCCTTCGCCCGCTCGGCACCCCGTGCACGTCGTTCGTGCACTCGTCCCTCCACTCAACGCCGGTCAACCCCGGCTGGTGCGTGTCGCCGCCGCTGTTCACTCGTTCGGGGCTGCTCCCAGGCTGACGGCCGGTCATCCGGGCACGAAAAAAGGTGGCGGGGGGCCCCCCCCCCCCGGGGTGGGGGGG
>NZ_JBEPAK010000108.1:0-22927 GCF_040298565.1 Kitasatospora sp. NPDC001539
GTCCGGGGCCCTCACGCGTCTGCGACACTGGATGGACCATGCCTAAGCCCGGAGAACTCACGTTTGTCGCGCCGCGCGGCGCCAAGCCCCCGCGACACCTCGCCGACCTCAGCCCCGCCGAGCGCAAGGAGGCCGTCGCCGAGCTGGGCGAGCAGCCGTTCCGCGCCAAGCAGCTCTCCAACCACTACTTCGGCCGGATGTCGAACGACCCGGCGAGCTGGACGGACATCCCGGCCGCCAGCCGGGAGAAGCTCACCGAGAGCCTGCTGCCCGAGCTGATGTCGGTGGTGCGGCACGTCTCCTGCGACGACGACGCCACGCGCAAGACGCTCTGGAAGCTGTTCGACGGCACCCTCGTCGAGTCGGTGCTGATGCGCTACCCGGACCGGGTCACCATGTGCATCAGCTCGCAGGCGGGCTGCGGCATGAACTGTCCGTTCTGCGCCACCGGCCAGGCCGGGCTGACCCGCAACCTCTCCACCGCCGAGATCGTCGAGCAGATCGCCGCCGGGATGCGCGCGCTCAAGGCCGGCGAGATCCCGGGCGGCGAGGCGCGGCTGTCGAACGTGGTCTTCATGGGCATGGGCGAGCCGCTGGCCAACTACAACCGGGTGCTGGCCGCGATCCGCCGGCTGACCGACCCGGCTCCGGACGGCTTCGGCCTGTCCCAGCGCGGCATCACCGTCTCCACGGTCGGCCTCGTCCCGGCGATGAACCGGCTGGCGGACGAGGGCCTCAGCTGCCGCCTGGCGCTGTCGCTGCACGCCCCGGACGACGAGCTGCGCGACGAGCTGGTCCCGGTGAACACCCGGTGGAAGGTCGACGAGGTACTGGACGCCGCGTGGAACTACGCGGAGAAGTCCGGCCGCCGGATCTCCATCGAGTACGCGCTGATCAAGGACATCAACGACCAGGCCTGGCGCGCGGACCTGCTCGGCCGACTGATCAAGAACCACCGGGTTCACGTCAACCTGATCCCGCTGAACCCGACCCCGGGCTCGAAGTGGACGGCCTCGCGGCCCGAGGACGAGCGCGAGTTCGTCCGCCGGCTCCAGGCGCACGGCGTGCCGACGACCGTCCGCGACACCCGCGGCCAGGAGATCGACGGCGCCTGCGGCCAGCTCGCCGCGGCCGGCTGAGCTCCACCGCGGCTGAGCCCCGCCGGAGCTGAGCTCCACCGCGGCTGAGCTCCAGCGCGAAGGCGGCGGCCACCCGGGAAGGCGCTGTCCCGGGAGGCCGCCCGTGGTGCTGGACCGGGGAGGCCGCCCGCGAGGCCGGTAGCGCCGGAACCCGCCGCCGGGGAGCCCGCTACCGCAGCCCGGCCGCCGCCAGCGCCGCGGTGGCCCCGCCGGTCAGCAGCAGCGTGGTGCCGACCGCCAGGGTGCGCAGCGCGACCGCGCCGACCAGCAGCCGCGGCGCGGTGCCGAGGCGCAGCAGCGCGTCGGTGACCTCGCGGCGGTCGGTGCGGACCTCGGCCAGTCGGGAGACCACCGCGGCGGCCGCGCAGCCGAGCACCAGGCAGGCCTCGACGGCGGGCAGCGCGTCGGCGCTGTCGGGCGTGCCGATCCAGTAGCGGATGGTGGTGAGCACCAGCGCGACGACGAGGGTGAGGACGGCCAGCGGCGGGCCGAGACGCCGGGCCTGGGCGGTGAGGCCGCGGCCGGCGAGCAGCCGCAGCGGGGTGGGCCGACCCAGGGCGAGCAGCCGTCCGGTCCAGGCGAGCAGTGGTCCGGTGAGCAGCGCGAGGCCGAGGGCGCTGGCGGCCCAGCCGCCGAGGGCGGCGGTGCTGGTCGTGCCGAGTCCGGCGGGCAGGTGGATCGGGCGGCCGTCGGCGGCGGCTCCGGGCCGCAGCGCGATGAGTTCGAGCGCGGCGCCGATCACCACCAGGCCGATCGGCAGGGCGATCCGCCAGGCACCGAAGCCGCTGGGGGACGGGGTGCGGCTGCCGGGCAAGGCGTCGGGGACGGGTACCGCGCAGGCGGCGGCGATGCCGGCGGTGAGCGGGACCAGGGCGAGCAGGGTGACGGGCGCGGCCGCCGGCAGCGGCACCCCCATGCCGAGGTCGGGGGCGAGCGAGGGCCCGGCGATGTCGTTGCGCAGCACCAGGAAGAGCAGCAGGGTGAGCAGGCTGCCGAGGGCGCAGGCGAGGGCGATCTCGCCGGCGATCAGGGTGCGGATCCGGCGGGAGCCGGCTCCGGCGGCGGTGAGGCCGGCGATCCGTTCGGGCCGGCGGGCGGGCACCGAGCGGGCGGCGACGGCGGCGAACCAGGCGACGGCGGCCAGCGGCGGCAGGCACCACAGCAGCCGCACCAGCGCGTCGGTGTCGCCGAGCGGGTCGCTCAGCGCCCGGCCGAGGGAGCGCAGCAGGAAGGCGGCGACGACGGCCGAGGCCAGGGCGGTGAGCAGCCAGCGGCCGAGGTCGGGCACCCGGTAGCCCCGGGCCAGACGGAGGTAGAACACGTCGACTCTTTCAGCGGCTGGGCGTCGTCAGCGGCGGACGGCCGAGACGGCGGACGCACCGTTCGTCCCCGGGGCGGTGCCGCGCGGGACGGGGGCGGCGGGGGCGGTGAGCCGTCCGTCGACGAGGGCGACGGCGCGGTCCGCGAACCGGACGAGCTCGGGGTCGTGGGTGGCCAGGACGAGGGTGAGCTGGTGCGAGCGGGCCGCGCTGGTCAGTATCCGCAGGACCTGGTCGGCGGCCTCGCGGTGCAGCGGGGCGGTGGGGTCGTCGGCGAAGACGACGGTCGGCAGCGGGGCGAGGGCGCGGGCCACGGCGATCCGCTGGCGCTGGCTCTGGACCAGCCGGTCGGGGCGGTGGCGGCCGATCTCGCCGACGTCGAGGCGCTCCAGCCACTCGTCGGCGGCGGTGTAGGCGGCCTTGTTGCCGGCCCCGGCGAGCAGCAGGGGCAGGGCGACGTTCTCACGGGCGGTCAGTTCGGGGACGAGGTGGGGCTCGGAGCCGACGAAGCCGAAGCGGTCGCGGCGCAGCCGTTCGCGGCCGGCCCGGCCGAGGGTGTGCACGGGGGCGCTGTTGAACCAGACCTCGCCGTCGTCGACCGGGAGTTGGGCGGAGAGGCAGCCGAGCAGGGTGCTCTTGCCGGAGCCGCGGGGGCCGGTGACGGCGAGCACCTCGCCCTCGCGGACGCCGATCGAGATGCCGCGCAGCGCGGGGGTGCCGTAGTGGGACTTGACGATCCCCCGGGCCCACAGCACGTCGTTGTCAGGCGGTGCCGCTGACATGAGGTTTCCATCCTGGGTGGCCGCAGGGATATGACAGTCGTCAGATTAGAACGACTGGGACCTGGCGCGGTTGCGGCGCACTGGGCCATCACGGGCAAATCACCCGCATTCAGGCATGTTTGGTCGTGCGACTGTGATGTCGAGGGGGGATGCGGACGCCGAAGGGCGGCCCCGCGGGGAGCGGGGCCGCCCTTCGGCGGAGGGTGGGGAAGAGGGCTCAGGGGGTCAGAGCTTCGCCCACGCGTCGGTGAGGCTGGTCCGCAGGATCTGCTCGATCTCGTCGAAGGTCGACTGGTCGGAGATCAGCGGCGGGGCCAGCTGGACGACCGGGTCGCCGCGATCGTCGGCACGGCAGTACAGGCCGTTGTCGAAGAGGGCCTTGGAGAGGAAGCCGTAGAGCACGCGCTCGGTCTCGTCCTCGTTGAAGGTCTCCTTGGTGACCTTGTCCTTCACGAGCTCGATGCCGTAGAAGTAGCCGTTGCCGCGGACGTCGCCGACGATCGGCAGGTCGCGCAGCTTGCTGAGGGTGCTCAGGAAGCGCGACTCGTTGTCGAGCACGTGCTGGTTCAGGCCCTCGCGCTCGAAGATGTCGAGGTTGGCGAGCGCCACGGCCGAGGAGACCGGGTGGCCGGCGAAGGTGTAGCCGTGCAGGAAGGTGTTGTCGCCCTTGTAGAACGGCTCGGCGATGCGGTCCGAGATGATCGTGGCGCCGATCGGGGAGTAGCCCGAGGTCATGCCCTTGGCGCAGGTGATCATGTCCGGCACGTAGCCGAACTTGTCGGCGCCGAACATGGTGCCCAGGCGGCCGAAGGCGCAGATGACCTCGTCCGAGACCAGCAGCACGTCGTGGCGGTCGCAGATCTCGCGCAGGCGCTGGAAGTAGCCGGGCGGCGGCGGGAAGCAGCCACCGGCGTTCTGCACCGGCTCGACGAAGACGGCGGCGACGGTCTCGGGGCCCTCGAAGAGGATGGCCTCCTCGACCTGGTCGGCGCACCAGCGGCCGTACGCCTCGGGGTCGACGGTGCCGTCGGGGCCCTCGAGGTACTGCGGGGCGCGGTAGATGTTGGTGTTCGGGGCCTTGTGGGTGCCCGGCACCAGCGGCTCGAACGGGGCCTTCAGGCCCGGCAGGCCGGTGATCGACAGCGCGCCCTGCGGGGTGCCGTGGTAGGCGATGGCGCGGGAGATGACCTTGTACTTGGTCGGCTTGCCGATCAGCTTGAAGTACTGCTTGGCGAGCTTCCAGGCGGTCTCGACGGCCTCGCCGCCGCCGGTGGAGAAGAAGACCTTGTTCAGGTCGCCCGGGGCGTAGTTGGCCAGGCGCTCGGCCAGCTCGACGGCCTTGGGGTGCGCGTAGCTCCAGATCGGGAAGAACGCGAGTTCCTTGGCCTGCTTGGCGGCGACCTCGGCGAGCTCGGTGCGGCCGTGACCGGCCTGCACGACGAACAGGCCGGCCAGGCCGTCGATGTACTTCCGGCCCTTGTCGTCCCAGATGTACGTGCCCTCGCCCTTGACGATGGTCGGCACGGGGGAGTTCTCGTACGACGACATGCGGGTGAAGTGCATCCACAGGTGGTCGTAGGCGGTCTTGGAAAGGTCCTTCTGCGCCGGGTCGGCTGTCATCGGGTGCCCCAGGTGTAGGTCTGTTTCCGGAGCTTCAGGTAAACGAAGCTCTCGGTGCTCCGCACGCCGGGAAGCGCGCGGATGCGCTTGTTGATCATTTCGAGCAGGTGCTCGTCGTCCTCGCAGACCAGTTCGGCCAGGAGGTCGAACGAGCCTGCGGTGCAGACGACGTAGTCGACCTCGTCGAGGGCGGCCAGCGCGTCGGCGACGGGCTCGATGTCGCCCTCGACCCGGATGCCGACCATCGCCTGGCGGGTGAAGCCGACGGTGAGCGGGTCCGTGACGGCGACGATCTGCATCACGCCCTGGTCGAGCAGCTTCTGGACGCGCTGCCGCACGGCCGCCTCCGACAGGCCGACGGCCTTGCCGATGGCGGCGTACGGGCGTCGCCCGTCCTCCTGGAGCTGCTCGATGATCGCCTTGGAGGCGGCGTCGAGGGGAACGCTCGCGTTCCGGTCGCGGTTGGCCACGCCGCCACTGTGCCTGATCGCTCCGTCGTTCGCAAGCCTGGAAACTGCTGATTTCGTCGCGATCTTGGAAATCGCATGCGGATTTCATTGCGCATCGGGGGTCAGGCTGTCGATCACGGCAGTCTTGCGGCTACTCTGGCACGGTACGCGCGCGCCCCCGCAGGACGGCGCGCGTTCCGCCACCAGTGGACCGCGCCGCTTCGGGCCCGGCCACTCGGCGCCCCCTTCGTCGGCCGGACCCGCCGACGTACCATGGCGCCGGAATCTGCAATGCCGCAGGCCCATCCCGAGGAGAGACCCGTGAGCGACCTTCGCACGCTGCGCAACTACATCAACGGTGAGCTCGTCGACGCGGCTGACGGCCGCACGCTCGACATCGTCGACCCGACCACCGGCGAGGTGTACGCGACGTCGCCGCTGTCCGGTGCCGCTGACGTGGACGCGGCGATGGCCGCGGCCGCCGCCGCGTTCCCGATCTGGCGCGATGCCACCCCCAGCACCCGGCAGAAGCTGCTGCTCAAGATCGCCGACGCGGTCGAGGCCCGGGCCGACGAGATCGTCGACGCCGAGGTGCGCAACACCGGCAAGCCCCGCGCGCTGACCCTCTCCGAGGAGATCGGCCCGATGGTGGACCAGATCCGCTTCTTCGCCGGTGCCGCCCGCCTGCTGGAGGGCAAGGCCGCGGGTGAGTACATGGACGGGATGACCTCGATCGTCCGCCGCGAGCCGGTCGGCGTCTGTGCCCAGGTCGCGCCGTGGAACTACCCGATGATGATGGCCGTGTGGAAGTTCGCCCCGGCCATCGCCGCGGGCAACACCGTGGTGCTGAAGCCCTCCGACACCACCCCGGCCTCCACCGTGCTGCTGGCCGAGATCATCGGCGGCATCCTCAAGGAGATGGACCTGCCGGCCGGCGTCTTCAACGTCATCTGCGGTGACCGCGAGACCGGCAGGCTGATGGTCGAGCACAAGACCCCGGCGATGGCCTCCATCACCGGTTCGGTCCGGGCCGGCATCCAGGTCGCCGAGTCGGCCTCCAAGGACGTCAAGCGCGTCCACCTGGAGCTGGGCGGCAAGGCCCCGGTCGTGGTGTTCGAGGACGCCGACATCGCCGAGGCCGTCGAGGGCATCTCGGTGGCGGGCTACTTCAACGCCGGCCAGGACTGCACCGCCGCCACCCGCGTGCTGGTGCACGAGTCGATCCACGAGGCCTTCGTCGAGGCGCTGGCCAAGGCCGCGGCCGAGACCAAGACCGGCGGCGTGGACGACGAGGACGTGCTGTACGGCCCGCTGAACAACGCCAACCAGCTGAAGCAGGTCGCCGGCTTCATCGAGCGGCTGCCCGCCCACGCCAAGGTCGAGGCCGGCGGCCACCAGGTCGGCGACAAGGGCTACTTCTACGCCCCGACCGTCGTCTCGGGCCTGCGGCAGGACGACGAGATCATCCAGAACGAGGTCTTCGGCCCGGTCATCACCGTGCAGAAGTTCAGCGACGAGGAGCAGGCCGTCGAGTACGCCAACGGCGTCGAGTACGCGCTGGCCTCCTCGGTGTGGACCAAGGACCACGCCCGCGCCATGCGGATGTCGCGCCGCCTGGACTTCGGCTGCGTCTGGATCAACACCCACATCCCGCTGGTGGCCGAGATGCCGCACGGCGGCTTCAAGAAGTCCGGCTACGGCAAGGACCTGTCGTCCTACGGCTTCGAGGACTACACCCGCGTCAAGCACGTCATGACGGCCATCTGAGCCCCCGGCGGCCCATGACCGCCGAGCGCGGTACGCGTGCGAGCCGGCCCGGCTCCGGCCGCACGCGTCGTACCGGTCGTACGAACTGACAACGGGCCCGGGGCTTTCCGCCCCGGGCCCGGTGCCTTTGCACCCTGTCGACGGATCGCGCGACCGACTGACAGGATGAACCTGCACTTCGCGCGCGGCCCGCCCTAGCCTTACCGGCATGAGCATCCCCACCGCTGACTCAGCTGCCGGCCAGGCCGTCAAGGCCACCGACCGCGCGCACGTCTTCCACTCGTGGTCCGCCCAGGCGCTGATCGACCCCCTCGCGGTGGCCGGTGCCGAGGGCTCGTACTTCTGGGACCACGACGGCAACCGCTACCTCGACTTCTCCTCGCAGTTGGTCAACACCAACATCGGCCACCAGCACCCGAAGGTGGTCGCCGCGATCCAGGAGCAGGCGGCGAAGCTCTGCACCATCGCCCCCGGCTTCGCGGTCGAGCCGCGCAGCGAGGCCGCCCGGCTGATCGCCGAGCGCACGCCCGGCGACCTGGACAAGATCTTCTTCACCAACGGCGGCGCCGAGGCCAACGAGAACGCCATCCGGCTGGCCCGGCTGCACACCGGCCGGCAGAAGGTGCTGTCCACCTACCGCTCGTACCACGGCGCCACCGCCAACGCGATCGCGCTCACCGGCGACCCCCGGCGCTGGGCCAACGAGACCGGTGTCTCCGGGGTGGTGCACTTCTGGGGCCCGTACCCGTACCGTTCCAACTTCCACGCCGAGAACGAGGCGCAGGAGTGCGAGCGGGCGCTGGAGCACCTGGAGCAGGTGATCGCGTTCGAGGGACCGGGCACGGTCGCGGCGGTCATCCTGGAGACGGTGGTCGGCACCGCGGGCATCCTGATCCCGCCGGCGGGGTACCTGGCCGGGGTCCGGGAGATCTGCGACCGCTACGGCATCGTGTTCATCCTGGACGAGGTGATGGCCGGCTTCGGGCGCACCGGCGAGTGGTTCGCCGCCGACCACTGGGGCGTCACCCCGGACCTGCTGACCTTCGCCAAGGGCGTCAACTCCGGTTACGTGCCGCTGGGCGGCGTGGCGATCAGCACCGAGATCGCCGCCACCTTCGCCGAGCGCCCCTTCCCCGGCGGGCTCACCTACTCCGGGCACCCGCTGGCCTGCGCCTCGGCCGTGGCCACCATCAACGCCATGGCCGAGGAGCGCATCGTCGAGAACGCCAAGCACATCGGCGAGACGGTGCTCGGTCCCGGCCTGCGCGAACTGGCCGAGCGGCACCCCTCGATCGGCGAGGTGCGCGGTCTGGGCGTGTTCTGGGCGCTCGACCTGGTGAAGGACCGGGCGACCCGCGAGCCGCTCGTCCCGTACAACGCCGCCGGCGCCGCCAACGCGCCGATGGCCGAGCTGGCCGCCGCCTGCAAGCAGCGCGGGCTCTGGCCGTTCGTCAACATGAACCGCTTCCACGTCGTCCCGCCGTGCACCGTCACCGAGGAGGAGGCCAAGACGGGCCTCGCGGTGCTGGACGAGGTGCTGTCGCTGACCGACGCGCACACTGTCTGACGTACACCAGGACGGCCCCGGGCACCCGTGTCGTGCGTGCCCGGGGCCGTCCCACGCTCCGGAAGGCCCTCCATGCCCAGCAGCACCACCCTGACCCGCCGTTCGCCCGCCCCGCGATCCCTGCGCCGACGTTCCGTGCTCGGCGGGGCCGCACTGCTCGGGGCCGGCACGCTGACCGGCTGCGGGATCCCGTCCGCGTACGTCGCCGAGGACCGCCGCTCGGCGCCGGACCGTTCGGAGAGCGATAAGCGGCTCGCCTTCTCCAACTGGACGCAGTACATCGACACCGACGACCAGGGCGGGCGCCCGACCCTGGACGCGTTCAGCGCACGGACCGGGATCACGGTCACCTACACCGAGGACATCAACGACAACGACGAGTTCTTCGGCAAGATCAGCCCGGTGCTCACCCAGGGCGCCGACCCAGGCCGGGACCTGATGGTGATCAGCGACTGGATGGCCGGGCGGTACGTCTCGCTGGGCTGGGTGCAGGCCATGGACCGGGCCAACCTGCCCAACGTCACCGCCAACCTGGACCCCCAGCTCGCGAACCCGGCCTTCGACCCCGGGCGCCGGCGCAGCGTGCCGTGGCAGTCCGGGATCACCGGCATCGCGTACAACCGCAAGGCGCTCGGCCGGGAGATCAAGTCCACCGCCGACCTGTGGGCGCCCGACCTCAAGGGCCGGGTGACGCTGTTCGCCGGGCTGGACGAGGCGCTCGGGCTGCTGATGCTCTCCCAGGGCACGGACATCGCGACGTTCGACGACGACGACGCGAACAGGGCGATGGACCTGGTGCAGAAGATGGTCGACACCGGCCACGTGCGCCGCTTCACCGGCAACGACTACACCAGCGACCTCGCCTCCGGCGCGGCGCTGGCCTGCCAGGCCTACTCCGGTGACGCCGTCCAACTCACCGCCGAGAACCCGGACATCGCCTTCGTGGTGCCCGAGGAGGGCGGCGAGCTGTGGGCGGAGAGCCTGATGATCCCCAACCGGGCGGTCCACAAGCGCAACGCCGAGCTGCTGATCGACTACTACTACCAGCCCGAAGTGGCCGCCGACCTCGCCGCGGCCGTCCAGTACATCTGCCCGGTGCCGGCCGCCCGTGACGTGCTGGCGGCCAGCGGCGACCAGGAGAAGGCCGAACTCGCCGAGAACCCGCTGGTCTTCCCGACCGAGGAGATGCGGGCCCGGCTGCACACGATGCGCGACGTCACCTCGGCGGAGCGCCCCGGGCTGCACAAGGTCTGGGGGCGGATCACCGGGGTGTGAGCATGCTGCCGCGGCGCCGGACGGCGTCCGGTCACCGGGGTGCGATCCCAGGGCCTCAGCGCCGGACGGCGTCCAGGGCGAGCAGGGCGACGTGCAGGGAGAGGCAGGACTCGACCTGGTCGAGGTCGACGCCGAGGATCCGCTCGACCTTGTGCAGCCGGTCGTAGAAGGACGGCCGGGACAGGTGCGCGGCGTCGGCCGCCGCCGACTTGTTCCGGCCCTGTTCCAGGTAGATCCGCAGCATCTGCACCAACTGGCCGTTGTGCTCGGCGTCGTGGGCCAACAGCGGGCCCAGCTCGCGTTCCACGTAGGTCTGCAGGCGGGCGTCGTCGCGCAGCAGGTGGAGCAGGCCCCGCAGCCGGACGTCGGGCAGCCGGTAGTAGGAGGCGGTGCGGCCGCCGGGCGCGTCGTGCAGGGCGGCGTCGGCGACCTGGGTGGCCTCCAGCAGGGTGCGCCGGGCGTCGCGGACCGAGCCGACCGAGGAGCCGACCGCGACCACCGGGCCCGCGGCGTCGGCGCCCTCCCGGCCGGCCTCGGCGGACATCCGGCGCAGGGCGGCCGAGAAGGAGTCCAGCGCCGCGTGCTCGTCCTGCTGGGTGCCGAGCGCGATCAGCAGGCCCACGCCGTCGTCGTCCAGCGCGCCGACCAGCGCGGACAGCCGGCAGGCCCGGACGGCGTCGGCGGCCAGCTCGGTGAAGTCGCGCAACCGGGCCTGCGCCTCCAGCGCGGCCGGGATCGGCCCGCGGCGCTGGCGCAGCACCACCCCGACCAGCCGGCGGCCCTCCAGCGGGACACCGAGCGCCTGGGCGCGCAACGCCGCCTCGGAGACCGTCAGCGCGTGGGTGAGGATGCCGGAGAGCAGGGTGCGGTGGGTCTGCCGCTCCAGGCTCTCCCGGTCGCGCACCACCAGCCGGTTGAGCGCCAGCGCGGAGGCGCCGCGCTCCAGCAGCATGGCGTGCGGGTGCGGCTCTCCCTCGGGCAGCGGGCCCGGCTCCTGGACCAGGACCAGCCGGCCCCAGTCCTGGCCCCGCGCTCCGACGGTGGTCACCAGCCAGCCGCTGCGCGGATCGTGTCCGGTGCGACCGGGCGGACGGACCCCGCGCGAACGGCGCTCCCAGTCCTCCAGCAGCTCGGCCTCCGGCCGTCCGGCGGTGTCGTGGGCGAGCACCTGGTGGGCCAGGTTCTCCAGGACCACCGGCGCGCCCGCCATCCGGGCCACCTGGCGGATCACCTCGGACGGCTCCGCGCCCTCCACCACCAGCTCGTTGAACACCTGGTGGACCGACTCGGAGACCCGCAGCTGCTCCAGCTGGGCGTTGACCACCAGGGCGTGCACGGCCTCGGTGACGGCGACGAAGCGCACCTCGCGGCGGAGCGTGATCAGCGGCAGTCCGCGCTGCTCGGCGGCGTTCACCAGGGCCCGCGGCAGGGAGTCGAAGTAGCGCCGGCCGAACTCGACCACCAGCCCGGCCACCCCGACCTCGTCCAGGTCCCGGACGTAGCGGGCCAGGCCCTCGCGCTGCTCCGGCAGGGCGATGCCGGTGGTCAGCACCAGCTCGCCGCCCTGGAGCATCCCGGCGACGTCGGGCAGCTCGCTCACATGGACCCAGCGGACCGGCCGCTCCAGGCGGTCGGCGCCGGCCACCACCTGGGGCAGGCCGCGGCGCATCACCTCCAGGTCGAGTACGCGGGCGACGGTGGGGAGCATCGCGGGCCTCCTGGTGACGGCGGGGCTGGGGAAGCGGGGCGGCCGGGGCGGCAGACGGTCAAGGTGTCAGGTGAATGATCCATCCTCCCAACGACCTGTCGCCCTGTCGCGGCCCTTGCACCCTGTAAGGCGCTTCGGCCGGGCGTTGGCGGAGTGACCCTTGTCACGCGCGGGCGACACCGGGCATGGTCAGCGGGTCAGCCGTGGCGGAAAACCGATCCCGCACAGGAATCCGTCGCGTAACCAGAAAGCAACAGCGGAATCCCTTGCCCACAACCCGCCGGACTGTCAGGATCGCGCAACCCCCAGTGACCGGCACGGCGGAGTCCGCTACCCGCGGAGCGCGACGCCGCCACGCGCAGTCGTCCCCACCGGCACTTGGAGGAACCAGATGGACCTGACCGATTTCGGCGCGGGCGCGCAGTACATCGCCGGCCGCCTGACCCGGGGCGGCGGCGAACCCTTCCAGGTCGTCAACCCCGCCGACGGCAGCGTGGTCGAGCAGGTGGCCCTGGCCACCGCCGCCGACGTGGACACCGCCGTCGCCGCCGCGAAGGCCGCGCTGCCCGGCTGGTCCCGCGCGACCCCCGGCGCGCGCTCCGAGGCGCTCACCCGGCTGGCCGCCGTCCTGGCCGACGCGGCGCAGGACCTCGCCCGGATCGAGACCGCGCAGACCGGCAAGCCGGTCAAGCTGGCCACCGAGTTCGACGTCCCCGGCACCGTCGACAACGCCGCCTTCTTCGCCGGCGCCGCCCGCAACCTGGAGGGCAAGGCGGCCGGCGAGTACTCGGGCGACCACACCTCCTACGTGCGGCGCGAGGCGATCGGCGTGGTCGGCTCGATCTCGCCGTGGAACTACCCGCTGCAGATGGCCGCCTGGAAGATCCTCCCGGCCGTGGCGGCGGGCAACACCATCGTGCTCAAGCCGGCCGAGCTGACCCCGCTGACCTCGCTGATGTTCGCCCGGGCCTGCACCGAGGCGGGCATCCCGGACGGCGTCGTCAACGTCGTCACCGGCGCCGGGCGCACGGCGGGCGAGCACCTGGTCGCGCACCCCGACGTCGCGATGGTCTCCTTCACCGGCTCCACCGGCGTCGGGAAGCGGGTCGCCGAGCTGGCCACCGCGAGCGTCAAGCGCACCCACCTCGAACTCGGCGGCAAGGCCCCCTTCGTGGTCTTCGACGACGCGGACCTGGACGCGGCGGTGCACGGCGCCGTCGCCGCCTCGCTGATCAACGGCGGCCAGGACTGCACCGCCGCCACCCGGGCCTACGTCCAGCGCCCGCTGTACGAGGCCTTCGTGGCCGGGGTGGCCGAGCTGTTCGCGACCGTCCGGATCGGCGACCCGCGCGATCCCCGGACCGACCTCGGCCCGCTGGTCTCCTACGCCCACCGGGACCGGGTGGCCGGATTCGTGCAGCGCGCCCGCTCCTACGCCACCGTCGTCACCGGCGGCGCCGCGCCGGAGAAGGGCCACGACGGCACCGACCTCACCCGCGGTGCCTACTACGCGCCGACCCTGATCACGGGCGCGCCCCAGGACAGCGAGGTGGTCCAGGGCGAGGTCTTCGGCCCGGTACTAGTCGTGCTGCCCTTCGACGGCGACGACGAGGGCCTTCGGCTGGCCAACGACACCCCGTACGGCCTGGCCGCCTCCGCCTGGACGGGCAACGTGCACCGCTCGCTGCGCGCCACCCGGGAGATCGCCGCCGGCTGCGTCTGGGTCAACGACCACGTCCCGATCATCAGCGAGATGCCGCACGGCGGCTACAAGGCCTCCGGCTACGGCAAGGACATGTCCCAGTACTCGCTGGACGAGTACACCCAGGTCAAGCACGTCATGTTCGACACCACCGCGGTCGCCCGCAAGGACTGGCACCGCACCGTCTTCGGAGACAGATAACCCCTTCGGCAGGGTGCTCCCCCCACGCACCCTCCTTCCCCCAGGAGGCCCGTTCCATGGCGTTCAAGGCGTTCAACGAGCTCACCGACGGTCTGCCCGAACCCGTCCGCAAGGCCTGGGAACGCAGTCTGACCAGCGGTCGGGCCGCGGTCGGCCGCCGCACCCTGCTGCGCGCCGCCGCCCTCACCGCCGGAGCGGGCACCCTGGCCGCCTGCGGCATCCCGGCCGCCTCCAGGGCGACCGGCGACTCCACCGCGAACGCCGCCAAGGACCTCTCGGGGAGCGAGAAGGTGGTGAACTTCTCCAACTGGCCCCTCTACGTGGACACCGACGAGAAGGACAAGGAGAAGCACGGCACCCTGGAGGCCTTCACCGCCGCCACCGGCATCAAGGTCAACTACAACGAGGACGTCAACGACAACGTCGAGTTCTTCGGCAAGATCAAGCCGCAGCTCGCCTCCGGCCAGGACACCGGCCGCGACCTGATGGTGCTCACGGACTGGATGGCCGCCCGGCTGATCCGGCTCGGCTGGGCGCAGAAGCTCGACCCGGCGAACGTGACCACCGCGATCACCAACGTCGAGCCGCGCTTCCGCGCCCCGGACTGGGACCCGGGGCGGCTCTACTCCTACCCCTGGGCCGGCATCCAGGTCGTCGTGGCCTACAACCGGAAGGCGACCAAGGGGAAGGAGGTCACCAGCGTCTCCCAGCTGCTGGACGACCCCGAGCTGAAGGGCCGGGTCACCTTCCTGTCGGAGATGCGCGACAGCATCGGGATGGTCCTGCTGGACATGGGCAAGGACCCGGCGAAGTTCACCGCCGACGACTACGACGCCGCGATCGCCCGGGTGCAGAAGGCCGTCGACAGCAAGCAGATCCGCCGCTTCACCGGCAACGACTACGGCCAGGAGCTGTCCTCCGGCGACATCGCGGCCTGCGTCGCCTGGGGCGGCGACCTGATCCAGCTGCGCGTGGACAACCCGGACATCGAGTTCGTCGTCCCCGAGCAGGGCTTCATCGCCTCGACCGACAACCTGCTGGTTCCGGCCAAGGCCCAGCACAAGACGAACGCGGAAAAGCTGATCGACTTCTACTATCAGCCGAAGATCGCGGCGCAGCTGGTCGCGGGCATCGGCTACGTCTCCGCCGTCGCGGGGATGAAGGACGAGCTCGCCTCCCTCGCCCCGGACAGCGCGGCCAACCCGCTGGTCGTACCCACCCCCGAGATGGCGGCCAAGGCACACGTGTTCCGCACGCTCACCGAGAGCGAGGAGAGCGACTTCGAGCAGAAGTTCTCCAAGCTCATCGGCGCCTGACCCCCACTCACGGCAGAGAAACCCAGGAAGACACCCCATGACAGACCAGCTGCGCGACGCGGCCGGCGGCGACGTCCGCCTCACCGGCATCGGCAAGACCTACGGCTCCTTCACCGCCGTCCACCCGCTCGACCTGACCGTCCCCCAGGGCTCCTTCTTCGCCCTGCTCGGCGCCTCCGGCTGCGGCAAGACCACCACCCTGCGCATGATCGCCGGACTGGAGGAGCCCACCAGCGGCACCGTCCTGATCGGAGGCCAGGACGTCACCGCCCTGCCCCCGTACAAGCGCCCGGTGAACACCGTCTTCCAGAGCTACGCGCTCTTCCCGCACCTGGACATCTTCGAGAACGTCGCCTTCGGCCTGCGCCGGCGCGGGAAGAAGGACGTCAAGAAGCAGGTCGACGACATGCTGGAACTGGTCGAGCTCGGCCAGTACGCCCGGCGCAAGCCCCACCAGCTCTCCGGCGGCCAGCAGCAGCGCGTCGCGGTCGCCCGCGCGCTGATCAACCACCCCCAGGTGCTGCTGCTGGACGAGCCGCTCGGCGCCCTCGACCTCAAGCTGCGCCGCCAGATGCAGCTGGAGCTCAAGCGGATCCAGACCGAGGTCGGCATCACCTTCGTGCACGTCACCCACGACCAGGAGGAGGCCATGACGATGGCCGACACCATCGCGGTGATGAACGGCGGCCGGGTCGAGCAGCTGGGCGCGCCCGCCGAGCTGTACGAGAACCCCGCCAGCACCTTCGTGGCCAACTTCCTCGGCCAGTCCAACCTGCTGCCCGCCGAGGTCACCGGCAGCGCCGGCGAGGACCTGCTGGTCACCGTGGGCGGCACCCGCCTCGCCGTGCCGAAGGCGCGCTGCGCCACCGACGCCAAGCGGGTCCACCTCGGCGTGCGCCCGGAGAAGATCACCATCACCCACGGCTCCGGGACGGTCTCCGAGGGGCGCAACGCGCTGGCCGGCACCGTCGTCGACTCCAGCTTCATCGGCGTCTCCACCCAGTACCTGGTGCGCACCGACGGCGGCCAGGAGGTCACCGTCTTCGAGCAGAACATGGAGCGCGACGCCCGGATCGTCCCCGGCGCCGGGGTGCTCCTGCACTGGAACCCGGCGCACTCCTTCGCCCTGGACGCCTCGCAGGCGATCGACGCGGGCACCGCGGAGGAGGCCGCATGACCGCCGCCACCCCGGCCGCGCCGGCCCAGGCCGTCCCCCCGGGCCGCGAGCCGCTGCCCCCGGCGGAGCCGAAGCCCAGGCGCAGGCTCACCCCGTACTGGCTGCTGCTGCCCGGCATCGCCTGGCTGGTCGTCTTCTTCGCCGTGCCGATGGTGTACCAGGCGTCCACCTCGCTGCAGACCGGCTCGCTCGAGGCGGGCTTCAAGGTCACCTGGCACGTCTCGACCTACTGGGACGCCCTGGTCGAGTACAAGTGGCACTTCGTCCGCTCGTTCTCCTACGCGGCGATCGCCACCGTGCTCTGCCTGGCCATCGGCTACCCGCTCGCGTACACCATCGCCTTCAAGGCGAACCGGCGCTGGCGCAACGTCATCCTGATCCTGGTGATCGCGCCGTTCTTCACCAGCTTCCTGATCCGCACGCTGGCCTGGAAGACCATCCTGTCCGACGGCGGCCCGGTGGTCGGCGCGCTCGGCACCCTGCACGTCCTGGACGTCACCAACGCGCTCGGCCTCACCTCCGGGGACCGGGTGCTGGCCACCCCGCTCGCCGTGGTCTGCGGCCTGACCTACAACTTCCTGCCGTTCATGATCCTGCCGCTGTACACCTCGCTGGAGCGGATGGACCCCCGGCTGCACGAGGCGGCCGGCGACCTCTACGCCCGGCCGTTCACCACCTTCCGCAAGGTCACCTTCCCGATCTCGCTGCCCGGCGTGGTCGCGGGCACCCTGCTCACCTTCATCCCCGCGTCCGGCGACTACATCAACGCCCAGCTGCTCGGCTCGCCGAGCGAGCAGATGGTCGGCAACGGCATCCAGAAGCAGTTCCTGAACGTGCTCGACTACCCCACGGCCGCCGCGCTGAGCTTCATCCTGATGGCCCTGATCCTGGGCATGGTGACGGTCTACATGCGCAAGGCCGGGACGGAGGAACTGGTCTGATGTCCCGGATTCTGAAGTGGGTCCGCGCCCACCTGGTGGTGCTCGCCGGCCTGCTGGCCCTCGCCTACCTGGTGCTGCCCAACCTGGTCGTGCTGGCCTTCTCGTTCAACAAGCCGGCCGGCAAGTTCAACTACGAGTGGAACGAGTTCTCCACCGACGCCTGGACCAACCCCTGCGGCGTGGCCGACATGTGCCAGTCGCTCTCGCTCAGCCTGCAGATCGCGGTGCTCGCCACCATCGGCGCCACCGTGCTCGGCACCATGGTCGCCTTCGCACTCGCCCGCTACCGCTTCCGCGGCCGCTCGGCGACCACCGCGATGATCTTCCTGCCGATGGCCATGCCCGAGGTGGTCATGGCCGCCTCGCTGGGCACACTGTTCCTCAACATGCGCATCCCGTTCGGCTTCACCACCATCCTCATCGCGCACATCATGTTCTGCCTCAGCTTCGTGGTGACGGCGGTCAAGGCGCGCGTGATGAGCATGGACCCGAGGCTCGAACAGGCCGCCCAGGACCTCTACGCGACCCCGACCCAGACCTTCCTGAGGGTCACCCTGCCGCTGGCCGCTCCCGGCATCGCGGCCGGCGCGCTGCTCAGCTTCGCGCTGTCCTTCGACGACTTCATCATCACCCAGTTCAACTCGGGCCCGACCACGGTCACCTTCCCGATGTTCGTCTGGGGCGCCTCGCAACGCGGCATCCCGGTGCAGGTGAACGTCATCGGCACCGCGATGTTCGTCGCCGCCGTCGCGCTGACCGTCGCGGGGCAGTGGCTCGGCAACCGCCGGAAGGCGACCGCCTGACGCGCCGCCCGCCCACGACCCCGCGCACGGTCGGCAAGCGGTGACCCGCAACCGTCATCTATTCGCAGAAAGTGGCTGATAATGCATGGACTCCGCCCGCGCACTCAGTGACGCCAGGCCCACCCCCTTCTGGCTGGAGGACCCCGGCCGGCCGGCGGCGCTGCCCGCCCTCGTCGGCGACACCACCTGCGACCTGCTGGTCGTCGGCGGCGGCTACTCCGGCCTGTGGACCGCCCTGATCGCCAAGGAACGCGATCCCTCACTGGACGTCGTCCTGGTGGAGGGCAACGAGGTCGGGTGGGCCGCGTCCGGGCGCAACGGCGGATTCTGCGCGGCCAGCCTCACCCACGGCTTCGGCAACGGCCTGCAGCGCTGGCCCGCCGAACTCGCCCAGCTGGAACGCCTCGGTGCCGCCAACCTCGACGGCATCGAGGCCACCCTCAAGCGCTACGGCATCGACGCGGAGTGGGAGCGCACCGGCGAGATCGACGTCGCCACCCAGCCCCACCAGGTCGAGGAGCTGCACGAGATCGCCGAGGCGGTGGCCCGCTACGGCTTCGACATCACCGTCCTGGACGCCGACCAGCTGCGCGCCGAGGTGGACTCGCCGACCTTCCTCGGCGGGCTCTGGGACAAGGAGGGCGTGGCGATGGTCCACCCCGCCAAGCTCGCCTGGGGCCTCAAGGACGCCTGCCTGAGCCAGGGCGTCCGGATCCACGAGCACACCCGGGCCACCGACCTGCGGGAGCACGGCAGCGGCATGGCCGTCCGCACCCCCTACGGGCGGGTGTTCGCCCGCCGCGTCGCGCTCGGCACCAACGTCTTCCCGTCCCTGCTCAAGCGCGTCCGCCCGTACATCGTTCCGGTGTACGACTACGCGCTGATGACCGAGCCGCTCAGCGACGAGCAGCTCGCCGCCATCGGCTGGCGCGGCCGGCAGGGGCTCGGCGACAGCGCCAACAAGTTCCACTACTTCCGGCTCTCCGCCGACAACCGCATCCTCTGGGGCGGCTACGACGCCGTCTACCACTACGGCGGCCACGTCCGGCAGGAGTACGACCAGCGACCGGAGACCTTCCGCACCCTGGCGAACCACTTCTTCCGCTGCTTCCCGCAGCTGGAGGGGCTGCGCTTCACCCACGCCTGGGGCGGCGCCATCGACACCTGCAGCCGGTTCTCCGCGTTCTTCGACACCGCGTACCGGGGCAAGGTCGCCCACGCGACCGGCTACACCGGGCTCGGCGTCGGCGCGACCCGCTTCGGCGCCGAGGTGATGCTCGACCTGCTCGCGGGCGAGCGCACCGAGCGCACCTCCCTGGACATGGTGCGCTCCAAGCCGCTGCCGTTCCCGCCGGAGCCGGTGCGCTGGGCCGGGATCGAGATCACCACCCGCTCGCTGGAGCGGGCCGACCGCAACGGCGGCCACCGCAACCTGTGGCTGCGCACGCTCGACCGGCTGGGGCTCGGCTTCGACAGCTGACCCGTGTCGCCGTCGCGCTGGGCGCGGGCGGGCCGCGCGAACCGGGCCGCGTGAACCGAGCCGCGTGACCCGGGCCGCGCGAACCGGGCCGCGTGATCCGGGCCTTTGTCCGGGCCATGGGACCCGGGCTTTTGTCCGGGCCTTCGGTCCGGGCCCGTGATCCGAGTCATGCGATGCGTGTAAGAGGGACCCGTCGTCCGCCTCTCCATGGTGACGGCGGGTCCCAGTCTGTCCCGCCGCCTCCGAGCAGGACGAACGGCGAGAAGCGGGGACACGACATGGAGAGCACCGGACTGCACTGGCTCGCCCAGGTGGCACCGGACCCGGAGGCCTTCCGGGCGGAGTGGGAACGCACCGGGCTGGGCCTGGTACTGCTACCGGCCGGGCGCCGCTGGGACGTCCTCGCCGTCCCCGGGCCGCTCGGGCGCCCCGCGCTGGACGTCCTCGGCGCCGGCTTCTGCGGCCCGGTGCTCACCGACGCCGGGGACGAGCACGTCAGCTTCCTGGTGCCGGTCGGCACCGCCGCCCGCTGGGTCGGCACCGGAGTGCGCACCGCCGGGGAGGGCACCTGGGTCATCGTGCCGCACCCCGAGCGCGATGACCGGGGCGTGCGCTGGCTCGTCCCGCCCGACGGCTCCGGCCGGCTCAACGACCCGGTGCTGCTGGAGCTCGCCCTGCACGAGGCAGCGGCCGGGCTCGCCGGCTGGTAGCGCTCACGCGAACGGCCGTGCCCGCCGCGGACCGTGCCCGCTGCGGACCGTGCCCGCCGCGGACCGTGAGGCTGCCGCGGACCGTGAGGCTGCCGCAGGACGCGCCGGGTGGCCGGCCGCGTCAGACTGGAGGCGTGACCACCGCCCCCCACACCGTCGACTCCCCGCTCCAGCCGGGCCCCGCCCAGCTGCGCCTGGCCGCGGTGGCCGCACCCCTCTGCGCCCGGGCAGGGCTCGCGCTGGCCGGTGGGCACGCCCTGCGCGCCCACGGAGTCGCGGCCTGCCCGCAGGACGGGCTCACCCTGGTGACCGTCGACGCCGAGCTGCCGGAGGTGGCCGCCGAGCTGGCCGGGGCCTACCGCGCGGCCGGCGGCGGAGTCGTCGATCGACCCGGGACGCCCCGCCTGGAGCAGCTGGCCGTACGGCTGGCGCTGGGCGGGCGCACCCACTCGGTGGAGCTGCGCAAGGAACCGCTCGGCCACCGGCCGGTCCGGCTCGATCTGGGAGCCCCGGGCGCCGACGAGCCGCCGGTGGTGCTGCCGGTGGCCGCCCTGGAGGACGCGGCGGCGCTCACCACCGCGCTGCTGGTCGACCGGGGAATGCCGCGCGACCTGATCGACGTGCACGCCCTCACCCGTTACTACCGGGAGGGCGAGCTGCTCGCGCTGGCGGGCGAACTGGACCCGGAGTTCCAGCCCGCGGCGCTCGCCGACCGGCTGGAGACGCTGGCCGAGGCCGCGGACGGCCGGTTCCGCGCCCGCGGCGTCGAGGTGGGAGCGGTGGACGGGCTGAAGCGGTGGGCACTGGCCTGGGCCCAGGACCTGCGGCTGGACCTGCTGGAGACCCAGGAGGCGGCGGACGGGCTGCACGACCCGTACCTGGAGGACGAGGAGTCCTGAGCGGGTGGCTCCGGATCCCACGCATCCGGATCCGCGCATCCGGATCCACGCATTCGGATCGATCCGCGCACCCGGAGCAGCGACCGGACGACCTGTAAGGCTGAATCCTCGATCCCCGTCAGCCTGGTCGTTGAGCCCGGCCGGAGCGGCCGCCAGACTGGAGACGAGCGCGGTAGCCCCGTGATTTCCCGTCGCCCCACCCCTGTTGCGGGCGGCGCCAGACCGGACCGGTGGCAGGACGCCGCCCGCGACTTCGGAGGCAGACGGACCTTGAGCAAGCACATCATTCACTGGATCGGCGGCAAGCCGGTCCCCACGGCCGGTGCGGCGCCCCGACGCGGTGACGTCTTCGACCCGGCCACCGGTCAGGTCTCCGGCCAGGTCGACTTCGCCGGGATCGTCGAGGTCGACCAGGCCGTGGCCGCCGCCGCCTCGGCCTTCGCCGACTGGCGCACCGCCTCGGTGGCCAGGCGGACCACGGTGCTGTTCGCCTTCCGGGAGCTGCTGAACGCCCGCCGGGACGAGCTGGCCTCGATCATCGTGTCCGAGCACGGCAAGGTGCACTCGGACGCGCTCGGTGAGATCGCCCGCGGTCTGGAGGTCGTCGAGTACGCCTGCGGCATCCCGCAGCTGCTCAAGGGCGGCTTCACCGAGCAGGCCTCCACCGGCATCGACGTCTACTCGATCCGCCAGCCGCTCGGTCCGGTCGCGATCATCTCGCCGTTCAACTTCCCGGCCATGGTGCCGATGTGGTTCTTCCCGATCGCCATCGCGGCCGGCAACACCGTCGTGGTGAAGCCCTCGGAGAAGGACCCGTCGGCCGCCAACTTCCTGGCCGAGCTGTGGAAGGAGGCCGGGCTGCCGGACGGCGTCTTCAACGTCGTGCACGGTGACAAGGTGGCCGTCGACCGCCTGCTGGAGCACCCGGACATCAAGTCCGTCAGCTTCGTCGGTTCCACGCCGATCGCCCGCTACGTCTACGAGACCGGCACTCGGTACGGCAAGCGGGTGCAGGCCCTGGGCGGTGCCAAGAACCACATGCTGGTCCTGCCGGACGCCGACCTGGACCTCGCCGCGGACGCCGCCGTCAACGCCGGCTTCGGTGCGGCCGGTGAGCGCTGCATGGCCGTCTCCGTGCTGGTCGCCGTCGACCCGATCGGCGACGAACTGGTCGACAAGATCAAGCAGCGCATCGCCGCACTCAAGGTGGGCCCCGGCTGCAACGGTGACTCCGAGATGGGCCCGCTGGTCACCGGCCAGCACCGCGACAAGGTCACCTCCTACGTCGAGTCCGGCCTCGCGGACGGCGCCGAGCTCGTGGTGGACGGCCGCAAGCACCCGATCACCACGGAGGACCGGAACGGCGCTCCCACCGCGGACGGCTTCTGGCTCGGTCCCACGCTGTTCGACCACGTGAAGCCCGGCATGTCCGTGTACAACGACGAGATCTTCGGCCCCGTCCTGTCGGTCGTGCGCGTCGCCTCCTACGAGGAGGGCCTGGCGCTCATCAACGCCAACCCCTACGGCAACGGCACCGCGCTCTTCACCAACGACGGCGGCGCCGCCCGGCGCTTCCAGTTCGAGGTCGAGGTCGGCATGGTGGGCATCAACGTGCCGATCCCCGTCCCGGTCGCCTACTACTCCTTCGGCGGCTGGAAGGCCTCGCTCTTCGGCGACACCCACGCCTACGGACCGGACGGCGTGCACTTCTTCACCCGCGGCAAGGCCGTGACCCAGCGCTGGCTGGACCCGTCGCACGGCGGCATCAACCTCGGGTTCCCCACCAACAGCTGAGCGCGGGCTCGCTGCGGGACCCTCCGCAGCGCACCCCTCGCTCATCGGGCTGGCCGGCCTCCTCCTCGGGGCCGGCCAGCCCTTTTGCTCGCCGTTTGCATCGGGCCGCCGAAGCGCGTACAGTTCTTCGAGCTGCCTGGCAGGGAGCACCGGACACGCATCGGCGCGGACGGTCCCGGGGCGGCCAATCCTCTGAAACACACTTCCGGTTCGTGCCGGTCGTTTCGCTTTGCGCGGTGCGGCTCGGTGCTTATTCGGCGTGCTCGTTTTATCGGATT
>NZ_JBEPAK010000109.1:0-22706 GCF_040298565.1 Kitasatospora sp. NPDC001539
GCAGGTCGGTCGAGGCCCGGTGGGCGTCGTAGTAGTCGGGCGCCTGGAGCAGGCACGAGTACAGCAGCGCACTGCGGCACAGGTCCTCCTCCTGGCGACTTCCTGCGCCGGGCCAACCGATGCGATTGACACCCGTGACCATGGCGGCCTGCGCTGTCAGCACCGGGGCCTCCGGCTCCAGCGCTTCCTGGAACACAGGGCGACCCCCCGGTCTCGGTTGACAGCGGGCGCCCGCGAAAGCCCTCGACCTGGGTGGGCGAGGGCCTTCGCGTGTTTCAGCGTTGCTCGCCGCGCTCGCTCGTCCTGCGCTGCATGTCCATCAGCATGGCCAGGGTCTCGGAGTGGACCGTGGGCTCGCCGTCGTCCAGGTCGTCATCGTCGTCGGTGGCCTGGGGGTTCTGGCGTGCCTGCGGGAGCAGTTCGTCGTAGCGGGGGTCGCCGGGCTGGATCTTGTGCCAGCCGTCGTAGTGGTAGCCCTCCGCGGTCCTGCCGCCGTACTTCTGCCAGATGGTGACGCCGTCGGCGTCGAGCATCGGGTGCGCGGTGACTTCGTAGGGCTCAGAATGCTCGTTCAAAGTACTCCTTCAGGATCTTCGCGGCCTCGCGGTCGCCGAATGTGAACGCCTTCAGCTTGTTCGCGGTCCAGTGGTTGAACGCCTCGGCGAAGAACTCGTGCGGCTGGCGGGTGTAGGCGTCCAGTTTCGGGTTGGCGCCGATCCGGTCGAGGACCTGCTGCTGGACATGCTGCCAGTCCGCCTGTCGGCTCTTGAAGCCATAGGCCTCGTCGACGGCGTGCCCGAACTCGTGGACGGCGACGCTGCTGGGCGTCTCGGCGCTCGAGTTGATGAGGAGCCTGCGCTCCAGGGGCAGGTACATGCCGTGTACGTTCTCCGCGGGTGCGCTGCCGCCCACCGGTTTGACCCCGGCGAGGTGGAAGCCGCCCGGGAGTTCGGTGATGGGCCTGGGGCCGATGCTGATGCCGCCGCCGGGCGCGGCCTTCAGGTAGTCCCAGACGTGGTTGAAGACCTTGGGCGGCACGCGCGCCAGCTCCGTGGTCACCTTCGCGACGCTCGGGTGGGCCTCGACGTACTCGCGCGGGGGCTGCCTGCCGGGCATCGGCAGCTCGACCGGTTTGGCGTGCCTGGGCACGTACGGCGCGTTCTCGGTGGAGCGTGCGCGGGGCCCGGCGGCGCTGCCGACGGCGCCGAGGACGAGGTCGAGGGGCATGACGGGGCCGGTCTTGAAGGCGGTGTCGTAGCCGTAGGTGAGGCCGGCGCCGGTGATCATGCGGCCGGGGACGGTGTCGGCGGCGCCCGCGACCTTGGCGAGGCTCGCGAGGGCGACGGAGGCGTTCTCGGTGGTCTCCGCGGCGGTGGTCACGACGCGGGCGCCGGCGCCGAGGCCGCCGCCGGCGCCGCCCATGATGCCGCCGGTCTTGGCGGAGTCGGCGGCCTCGGTGAGGCTGTAGCCGCCGTCGCCGAACAGCTCGACGCGGATGGGCTGGGCGACCGCCAGGTCGACGGTGATGGCCTCCACCGCGCCGAAGGCGGCGCCGACCAGCACGGTGGCGGCGATGGTGGCGATGGCCTCGGAGACGGTGACACCTACGGCCGCGGCGGTGGCGACGATGCCCGCGGCGGTGGCGGCGGCGATGTCCGCCGAGATGCTGAAGGTGACGATGGCCAGGGCGGCGCCGACGACGAGGGTGCCGCCGACGATCGCGGCCTCCTCCTCCAGCTTCTTGATCGCCTTGTCGACCTCGTGGGCGAAGTCGCGCAGCGCCTTCGCGAGGGCGCGGCAGACGTCGGCGGTCTCGGGCAGCCAGCCCTTGCCCTTGCCCGCGGCGTCCTTGCCGCCGTAGTACCGGGCCCAGAACTTGCCGAAGGCATCGATCGCAGGGCCGTGGTTGTTGGCGACGATGGCGGCGGCGGCCTGGTTGGTAGGGGCGGTGACGTTGTCGATGGCGGTGGCCATCGCCTCCCACGCGTCGGCCACCGTGCGTAGCTTGTCCGGGTCGGCGTCCGGCCACCACATGCCGGTGACCTTCTGCACGGCCTTCGCGGCCGCGGACTCACCCATGCGTCACCCCGTACACGTTCACGGAACTCACCACTACGGTCATGAGATCGACGAACCGGCTGACGGGGTTTCACGCGGTGGGCGTGATCCCGCTCACGCGGGGTTGTGATTGCCCGCGAGGCCCCCGGCCTGGGTGGGCGAGGGCCTGCGCGTGGGCGTCAGGACCGGTCGTCGCGGTGCTCGGGGCGGGGCATCCTGAGGGTGGCGAGGACACCGAGGGCGACGGTGGCGATCGCGAGGGCGAGCAGGGCGAGGAGGACCGCACCGACGAAGAACTTCACCGGCGCCACGGCTCGTCCCTCTCCAGGTCTCGAAGGAGGTGGAGGAGGTTGAGGAGAGTGCTCACCGGGGAGTTGCCGAAGTCGATCAGGATGCGGCCGTCGAGGGTCTTCTCGCCGGGCGCGGCGGAGCCCCAGAGAAGGCCGTGCGGGAGGCCACGGCGGTGCAACTCGCCGATCAGGGCGGTGATTTGAGTTTCGGTGTAGTCGCGCATCCGGGGGTCGTCCGGGGCGATGGGGTCGCGGCTCACGCGTCGGAGTCCAGCTCGTACCAGGTGGCCTTGCCGCGCTTCTGCGGGTCGACGCCCCAGCGGTCGGTGAGGCCCTCGACCAGCTGGAGGCCCCGGCCGGTCTCGGCGAGGCCGGCGGACGTTCGCGGCTGCGGGAGGGCGTCGCTCTCGTCGGAGACGGTGACCCGGAGCGTCTGGTCGAGGATGGAGAACCAGACGACGGGCGCGGGGGTCCCGGCGTGGCGCCAGGCGTTGACGATCAGCTCGCAGAGGGCGAGTTCGGCGTTGAAGACGGCGTCGGCGTCCCAGCCGCCGCTGCGGGTCATGGCGTCCCGCAGGGCCTGCCGGGAGAGGGTGAGCGAGGGGGTGTTACGGATGCACACGGGAACCTCCGTGAGGCGGGGTGTGGGAGAGGCATGACGGTCGTCACCGTGAGCCAGGCCGGGGCGGCGGCTGCTCTTCGGCGTGCGGGCAGCAGGCGCCTACCGCCCTGAATTCAGGATTTACTGACGATCCGTCGGATCCAGCTACAGCGAAGGTAGCGCATCCGCTCTTTAATTAAAGCCAAACGGGAGAAGGTTCCTCCACACGAGGGAACGAGCCCGGATAGCTCCTCCGACGACTGGCGCGGCACACTGGCCTCTGCACCGGCAGAGAGGACGCCATGGCACTTCGGATCCCCACCCTTCGTCAGCGACGGCTCGGCGCCGAACTGCGAAGGATGAGAGAGCAGGCCGGCTTCGGCGGCAGCCACCTCGCCAGGCTGCTCGGGGTGACTCCCGCCCTGGTGAGTCAGATGGAGATCGGAAAGTCGGCCGTCAGCGTGGCCCGCCTGCACGAGATCGCGGAAGCCTGCATGTGCGCCAATGCCCCTCTGGTCGAAGCGCTCGCCGACATGGCCAGGGAGCGGGACGCGGCCTGGTGGGATGAGTATCGAACGGCACTCGCAGCCGCCCCGATCGATGTCGCGGAGATCGAAGGGCGCGCGAAGAGGCTCACGAGCTTCACCATCGGCATCGTCCCAGGACTGCTACAGACGAACTCGTATGCGACTGCGGTGTTCGCAACAGGGTTCACCTCGCTCCCCGATCGAGAGGTCGATCGCAGAGTGAAGTTTCGGCTGCGGAGGCAGCAGGTCATCCGGTCCGGCGAAACGCCGTACACGGCACTCGTTCACGAAGCAGCGTTGCGTATCCAGTACGGCGGGCCGGCAGTACTCAAGGAACAGCTCGATTCCCTCGTCCGGGACTCCGAACTCCCGAACGTCTCACTGCGAGTCGTGCCCTTTGCGACAGCAAACTTCCCCGGCCCCAGTGAAAACCTGCTCTACGCGGAGGGGCCGGTACCAGAGCTGGACACGGTGCAGGCCGACTCGTCTCACGGCTCCCACATCTTCGACTCACCCGCCCAGCTGGCGGGCTACCGCGCAATCTTGGAGCGGCTCAAAGCCGTCGCGCTCCCGGAGAACGAGTCTCGCGATCACATTCGCTCGATCATGAAGGAAATGAAAGACAGGCATGAATAGCACCGACTGGCAGAAGTCCAGCTTCAGTGAGGCAAACAACAACTGCGTCGAGGTGCGCGCACTCGAAGGGGTGGTCGAACTCCGGGAGTCCGACGAAGGCGAGGTCATCGTCCGGACCACTCGCCCCACCTTCGCCACGTTCCTCCAGGCCGCCAAGGCAGGCGAGTTCGACCACCTGACCACCACCCCCTGAGCGCGAAGCCCCCGCGCCCGCCACCCCGGGGCGCGGGGGCCGTCCACAGTCCGGGCCTCAGACCTCCCGGACGCCCGCGCGCCAGACCGCCGCCGTCAGGGGTACGCCCGGCCGGTAGGCCAGGTGGACGTGCGAGGGGGCGTCCAGCAGCAGCAGGTCCGCCCGGGAGCCGACCGCGACGGTGCCGACGTCCGTGCGCCGCAGCGCGTGGGCGCCTCCGGCGGTCGCGGCCCAGACCGCCTCGTCCGGGGTCATGCCCATCTCGCGCACCGCCACCGCGATGCAGAACGCCATTGAGCTGGTGAAGCTGGAGCCCGGGTTGCAGTCGGTGGACAGCGCCACCACGGCTCCCGCGTCCAGCAGCCGGCGGCCGCTCGGGTACTCGGCGCGGGTGGAGAACTCCGCCCCCGGCAGCAGGGTCGCGACCGTCGCCGAGCCGGCCAGCGCCGCCACGTCCTCGTCCGTCAGGTGGGTGCAGTGGTCCGCCGAGGCGGCCCCCAGCTCGACGGCGAGCTGCACGCCCGGCCCGTACGTCAGCTGGTTGGCGTGCACCCGGGGGGTGAGGCCGCGCTCGATGCCGGCGGTCAGGACGGCCCGCGCCTGGTCGCCGTCGAAGGCGCCCTTCTCGCAGAACACGTCCACCCAGCGGGCGTGCGGGGCGCAGGCGTCCAGCATCTCGCCGGTGACCAGGTCGACGTAGCCGGCCGGGTCCTCGGCGTACTCGGGGGCGACGATGTGCGCGCCCAGGTAGGTGGTCTCGGGCGTGTGCTTCGCGGCGACCCGCAGCGCCCGGGCCTCGTCCTCGACCGTCAGCCCGTAACCGGACTTGCACTCGATGGTGGTGGTGCCCTGCCGCACCGCCTCCCGGACGAACCGGGCGACGTTGGCCTCCAGTTCCTCGTCGCTCGCGGCCCGGGTGGCCGCCACCGTGGTGCGGATGCCGCCCGCCGAGTAGGACTGGCCGGACATCCGGGCGTTGAACTCGGCGGTGCGGTCGCCCGCGAACACCAGGTGGGCGTGCGAGTCGACGAAGCCGGGCAGCAGCGCCCGGCCCCCGGCGTCGAAGCGCTCGTCCGCGGCCGGGGCCTGCGCCGCCGGGCCGACCCAGGCGACGGTGCCGCCGTCGACCACCACGGCCGCGTCGGTGAGCAGCCCGAGCGGCCCGGTGCCGTGCCCGGGGTCGTTGGTGACCAGGCTGCCGATGCCCGTGATCACAGTGGTCTTGGTGCTCAAGTCAACGCCTTCCGAAGGGAGTCGGACAACAAGGTTCAGCAGTCCAGCGCGCCGATCGCGGAGCGCAGCGCCGCCGGCACGTCGCCCACCAGCTGGTGCACGCCGTCCCGCACGACGTGCCGCCCGCCGACCACCAGGTGCCGCACGTCCGCCGCCGAGGCGGCGAAGACGGCGATCTCGGCGCCGAGCCGGGGCGGCGGGCCCGCCGTGCGAACCGTGTCCAGGGCGATCGCCGTGAAGTCGGCGAGCGATCCGGCCTCGATCCGCCCGGCCTCCGGCCAGCCGAGCGAGGCGTGCCCGTCCTCGCCGCCGGCCCGCAGCAGGGCGTTGGCCGTCCAGTGGCCGCGGGTGCGGGTGCGCAGCCGCTCGTCCAGTTCCAGGGCGCGGGCCTCCTCGAACGGGTCGATCACCGCGTGGCTGTCGCTGCCCAGGGTGATCGGGCTGCCCGCCGAGGCGAGCCGGCGGGCCGGGCCGATGCCGTCCGCGAGGTCCCGCTCGGTGGTGGGGCACATGCAGACGGCGGTGGAGGAGTCGGTGAGGAGCCTGACGTCCTCCTCGGTGAGGTGGGTGGCGTGCACGGCCGAGGTGCGCGGGCCGAGCGCGCCGTGGTCGGCGAGCAGCCGGGTCGGGGTGACGCCGTGCGCGGCGAGGCAGGCGTCGTTCTCGGCGGTCTGCTCGGACAGGTGGACGTGCAGCGGCGCCCCGCGCACCGCCGCCCACTGCGCGACGGTGCCCAGCTGCTCCGCCGGGACGGCCCGGACGGAGTGGATGGCGGCGCCGATCCGGGCGTGCTCGCGCGGCTTGAGCGCGTCCGCCCGGACCGCCCAGGCCTCGGCGTCGCCGTCGCTGAACCGCAGCTGCGGGTGGCTGGGCGCGGCGCCGAAGCCGGAGGACAGGTAGCAGGTGTCCAGCAGGGTGATCCGGATGCCGGCCCGCGCGGCGGCCTCGATCAGCGCCTCCCCCATCGCGTTGGGGTCGGCGTAGCGGGCGCCGCCGGGCGCGTGGTGCAGGTAGTGGAACTCGCCGACGGCCGAGATCCCGGCGAGCGCCATCTCGGCGTAGACGGCGGTGGCGAGTTCCAGGTAGGCGTCCGGGTCGAGCGCGCCGGCGAACCGGTACATGGTGTCGCGCCAGGTCCAGAAGGTGCCGGAGCCGACCTGGACGTGCCCGCGCAGCGCCCGGTGGAAGGCGTGCGAGTGGGCGTTCGCGTGGCCGGGCAGCACCAGCCCGTCGAGGCGTACGGCGCCGGGCGGGCAGGGTCCGCTGTCGGGGGTGACGCCGGTGATCCGGCCGTCCGGGCCGGTGGCGATCAGCACGTCCTGCTCGACCACCGGCCCGTTGGGGTGCGGCAGCCAGGCGTACTGCGCCCAGTAGCTCACTGCGGTCACTGGCACGCCAGGTCCTCCAGTACGTCGGCGAGGGCGGCGACCCCGGCCAGGCAGTCGGCCGTCTCGGCGTGCTCGGCCGGGGAGTGCGAGACGCCGGTGGGGTTGCGCACGAACAGCATGGCGGTCGGGATCGCGGACGCCAGGATGCCGGCGTCGTGTCCGGCGCCGGTGGGCAGCACCGGCGCGTCCAGCAGCTTCGCGAGCCGGTCGCGCAGCGGGCCGTCGAAGTCCACCACCGGGGTGTAGGACTCGCGGGTCAGCTCGACCCGGACGCCGTCGCGCCCGCCCCGCTCGGCGGCGGCCCGCTCGATCTCGGCGACGAGTTCGGTGAGGGTGGCCTCGTCGGCGGCGCGGGAGTCCAGCCAGCCGCGCACCAGCGAGGCGATCGCGTTGGTGCCGTTGGGCTCGACGGCGACCTTGCCGAAGGTGGCCAGCGCACCTGCGAGCTTCGCCTTCTTGCGGGCGGCGAGCACGGTGTTGGCGAAGGTCAGCATCGGGTCGCGGCGGTCCTCGATCCGGGTGGTGCCGGCGTGGTTGGCCTCGCCGTGGAAGTCGAACCGCCACCGGCCGTGCGGCCAGATCGCGCTGGCCACGCCGACCGGCTGCCCCTCGGCGAGGTGGCGGCCCTGCTCGACGTGGAGCTCGACGAAGGCGCCGATCCGGGCCAGCCGCTCGTCGTCGGCGCCGAGCGCGGTCGGGTCGTAGCCGGCCCGCTCCATCGCGTCGGGCAGCCGCACGCCGTCGGCGTCGCGCAGCTCGAACGCGGCCTCGCGGGAGAGCACCCCCGAGCTGAGCCGGGAGCCGATGCAGGCCACCCCGAACCGGGCACCCTCCTCGTCACCGAAGTTGACGATCGCCAGCGGCCTGGTGAACTCGGCTCCCCTGGCGCGCAGTTCGTCCAGCGCGGCGAAGGAGGAGACCACCCCGAGCGGGCCGTCGAAGGCGCCGCCGTCCGGGACGGAGTCCAGGTGCGAGCCGGTGACGACCGCACCCCCGGCGGTCGGGTCGCCCAGCCAGGCCCACTGGTTGCCGTTGCGGTCCAGCTCGTAGGTCAGGCCGCGGTCGCGGGCCTGCTGCTCGAACCAGGCGCGGCACTCGGCGTCGGCGGAGTTCCAGGCGAAGCGGCGGTAGCCGCCGGAGGAGGCGGAGCGGCCCACGGGGAGCAGCTCCGCCCACATCTCCTCGAAGGACGGAACCGTCACAGTTCACCCATCGGGACGCGGACCCCGCGCTCGGCGGCGACCTCGGTGGCGCGGTCGTAGCCGGCGTCCACGTGCCGGATGACGCCCATGCCGGGGTCGTTGGTGAGCACCCGGCGGATCTTCTCGCCCGCCAGGGCCGTGCCGTCGGCGACGGTGACCTGGCCGGCGTGGATCGAGCGGCCGATGCCGACGCCGCCGCCGTGGTGGATGGACACCCAGGAGGCGCCGGAGGCCACGTTGACCATGGCGTTGAGCAGCGGCCAGTCGGCGATCGCGTCGGAGCCGTCCAGCATGGCCTCGGTCTCGCGGTACGGGGAGGCCACCGAGCCGCAGTCCAGGTGGTCGCGGCCGATCACGATCGGGGCGGACAGCTCGCCGGAGGCGACCATGTCGTTGAAGCGCTCGCCGGCCTTGTCGCGCTCGCCGTAGCCGAGCCAGCAGATCCGCGCGGGCAGGCCCTGGAAGTGCACCTTCTCCTGGGCCATCCGGATCCAGCGGGCCAGCGACTCGTTCTCCGGGAAGAGGTCGAGGACGGCCTTGTCGGTCTTGTGGATGTCCTGCGGGTCGCCGGACAGCGCGGCCCAGCGGAACGGGCCCTTGCCCTCGCAGAACAGCGGGCGGATGTACGCCGGGACGAAGCCGGGGAAGGCGAAGGCGCGGTCGTAGCCGGCCAGCTGGGCCTCGCCGCGGATCGAGTTGCCGTAGTCGAAGACCTCGGCGCCGCGGTCCAGGAAGCCGACCATCGCCTCGACGTGCCGGGCCATCGACTCGCGGGAGCGCTGGGTGAACTCGGCGGGCTTGGCGGCCGCGTAGTCCGCCATGTCCTCGAAGGCGACGCCGACCGGCAGGTAGCTGAGCGGGTCGTGGGCGCTGGTCTGGTCGGTGACGATGTCGATCGGGGCGTCCATCGCGAGCAGCTGCGGGACCAGCTCGGCGGCGTTGCCGAGCACGCCGATGGACAGCGGCTGCCGCTTGTCGCGGGCTTCCACGGCCAGCTGGAGAGCGTGGGACAGGTCCTTGGCCTCGACGTCCAGGTAGCGGTGCTCGATCCGGCGGGAGATCCGCGACGGGTCGCAGTCGATGCAGATCGCCACGCCGCCGTTCATGGTGACGGCCAGCGGCTGGGCGCCGCCCATGCCGCCGAGCCCGGCGGTGAGGGTGATGGTGCCCTCCAGCGTGCCGTTGAAGCGCTTGTTGGCGACGGCGGCAAAGGTCTCGTAGGTGCCCTGGAGGATGCCCTGGGTGCCGATGTAGATCCAGGAGCCGGCGGTCATCTGGCCGTACATGGTGAGCCCGAGGCTCTCCAGGCGGCGGAACTCCTCCCAGTTGGCCCAGTCGCCGACCAGGTTGGAGTTGGCGATCAGCACGCGCGGCGCCCACTCGTGGGTCTGCATCACGCCGACCGGCCGGCCGGACTGGACCAGCATGGTCTCGTCCTGCTTCAGCCCCTGCAGCGTCTTCACCATGGCGTCGAAGGAGCGCCAGTCCCGCGCCGCCTTGCCGGTGCCGCCGTACACGACCAGCTTCGACGGGTGCTCGGCCACCTCGGGGTCGAGGTTGTTCATCAGCATCCGCAGGGCAGCCTCCTGCTGCCACCCCTGCGCCGTGAGTCCCGTCCCGCGCGCCGCGCGCACCTCTCGCGGCCCGCTCGTCTGCTGCACCATGTCCCGGCCTCCTGCGGATGGATTCATTCAGGCTCTGTTCGGCTGAATATATCTAAACAGCGAACGTTCGACCAGACCCCGCCACCATCCGATCAGCGCCGGCACCGGCCGACTTGGCGCGCCGGCCCGGACCCGGCGAACACCAGCCACTCGGCCCAGTACGGGGGCGGAGGGCGCGACGGCGGCCGTCACCGGCCCGCGGGAACCGTGCGGGCACCGCACGGCCCCCGGGGCGTGCGGTGCGGCGGGCACGGCGCAGCCCGCCCACTTCTCCACCGCCCACCGCTCCGCGGCCCGTCGAACCGGGGACGGGCACCCGCCGAACCCGGACGGACGGACTCCCCGGTCCGCGCCCGCACCGGGCGAACACGCTCAGGCCGCCGCGTCGCCGCCGTCCCAGTCGATGCCGATCTCGGCGAGCCAGCGGCGGTCGTCCGCGTCCGGGGCGGGCGGGGACGGCGGGCGGGGGACGTTCTGGACGGGGCCGAGGCCGTAGCGCTCGGCAGCGGCGGCGGCGCGGGCGTCGGGTTCGATGACGCCGACGTGGACGGCGGACTCGTCGCCCGGATCGAGGACGGTCAGTTCGGGATCGGGCAGGCGCCGCAGGGTGACGCGGCGTCCGCAGGTGGGGCAGGACCATTCGTCGGCACCCGAGGCGAGGCGGCCGACGAACTTCATCTCGTGGATCACGCGCATGGCGGCACCCCCTGCTGTAGGGGATGCCCGGCTTCGGGGCGAGTAGTCCTTCGGCCGTTATTCCAGGAAGAGCCCGCGCGCCGCCGCCGACTGCTCGATCGCCTCCAACCTGGCCTCCGCACCAGGGAGTTCGTCGCACATGGTCTGCAGCAGCACCCGGCCGAGCATCATCGGCGCGCAGGCGGTGTCGAAGACCAGCCCGGTGCCGACGGCCGCGGGCAGCATCAGGTCGGAGAGCTTGGCGACCGGGGAGAAGGCGCTGTCGGCCACCGTGAGCACGGTCAGTCCGCAGTCCCGGGCGACCACCAGAGCGTCCATCAACTCCCGCGGGTAGCGCGGCAGCGCGAAGCAGAGCAGCGCGGTGGCGCCCGCCGCGGTGGCCTGTTCCAGCCGGTCGGCGAGCATGCTGCCGCCCTCGTCCAGCAGCCGGATGTCCGGGTGCACCTTGGCCGCGAAGTACGCGAAGCCGCGCGCCTGCGCCGAGGCGGCCCGCAGGCCGAGCACCGGCAGCGGGCGGGAGGCGGCGAGCAGCCGGGCGGCCCGGGTGATCGGCTCGGTGTCGGCGAGCAGTTCGGCGAGGTGGCGCAGGTGCTCGATCTCGGCCAGCACCGCCTGCTGGTGCTCGTTGCGCACGGCGTCGGCCGGGGTCTCCGGCGCGGCCGGCTCGCCCGCGCCGAGGTCGCGCAGCTGCTTGCGCAGCGCCGGGTAGCCGTCGTACCCGAGCGCGACCGCGAAGCGGGTGACGGAGGGCTGGCTCACCCCGGCGAGTTCGGCGACCTCGACGCTGGACAGGAACGGCGCCTCGGTGGCGTGCCGGACCAGCGAGTGGGCGATCCGGCGCTGGGTGGGCGTCAGCCGGTGCCCTTCGAACAGCTGCAGCAACCGGGCGGAGGGGCCGACGGCGCCGGCCTCGTCGGTGGCGGTCATCAGCGGTACCTCCGGATGCGAGCGGTTCGGACGACGACTGTGCAGCAGCGCGGCGCGCCTGGCAAAGACGTCTCGTACGGCGGGATGCCCCGTGGGACGTCCCGAGGATCGGACGGCGGGCCCGGCCGGAAGGGCTCGGGGGGAACCCTGATTTCCCCCTGACCCCGCCCGGATTCCCCCCGCGAACGGATGGACCGGGCCCCGCAGCGGCCCCAGGCTATGGGCATGGACACTCGCCAGGACGATCTGCGGCGCGACCTCGACGCCACCCTGCAGGCCCGCAAGGAACTCGGCAAGGAGTACGAGGACGCGCTCGTCGACTCCTTCATGAAGCGCCTCGACGCCCGCCTGGACGCCCGGGGCGGTCGCCCGGCCGGCGAGCGGACGGACGGCTACGGGCCCTCCTACCGGGACCGGGGCCACGACCGGGACCGCCGCGGCTGGGCGCCCGGCCGGTCCGGCAACCGCCTGGCGGTGGTCTCGCTGGCCTTCGGCATCCCGCTGACCGCGATCGCCAGCAGCCCCGAGGGCGGCGGCTTCGTCGGTCTGCTGGTGTGCTGGGCGGGGATCGTCGGGGTCAACCTCGCGGCCGCGCTGGGCAACCGCCACGACCGCCGGGACCGCCCGCGGGGCGACTGGGACTGAGCCGGTCCGCACGGCCCGGCCCCGTCGCCCCGCATCCGCAGCAGATCTAGGCCAGCGGCCCGGTGACCTGTTCCACCGCCCGCACCAGGCCCCCCGAGGCGACCAGCGCGGCGGCGGCCTCCAGGTCCGGCGAGAGGAAGCGGTCCCGGCCGGCGCCGCCGACCCCCGCCTCACGGGCGGCGGCCAGCGCGGCCGCGGTGGCCGGGGCGAGCCGGCTGCCCGAGTCGGCCTGCTGACGGATCTCCAGCGCGCGGGCCGCAGCGGTCAGTTCGACGGCCAGGATCCGGCCGAGGTTCTCCACCGCCTGGCGCAGCTTGCGGGCGGCCGACCAGCCCATCGACACGTGGTCCTCCTGCATCGCGGAGGACGGGATGGAGTCGACCGAGGCCGGGACGGCGAGCCGCTTGTTCTCGCTGACCAGTGCCGCCTGGGTGTACTGGGCGATCATCAGGCCCGAGTCCACGCCCGGGTCGTCCGCCAGGAAGGCCGGCAGGCCGTGCGAGCGGGCCTTGTCGAGCAGCCGGTCGGTGCGGCGCTCGGAGATCGAGCCGAGGTCGGCGGCCGCGATGGCGAGGAAGTCCAGCACGTACGCGACGGGTGCGCCGTGGAAGTTGCCGTTGGACTCGACCCGGCCGTCCGGCAGCACCACCGGGTTGTCGACCGAGGCGGCTAGCTCGCGCGAGGCGACCAGCTGGGCGTGCGCCAGGGTGTCCCGGCCGGCTCCGGCCACCTGCGGGGCGCAGCGGATGGAGTAGGCGTCCTGGACGCGCGGCGCGTCGTCCTGGTGGTGGCCGGTGAGTCCGGAGCCCTTGAGCACGGCCAGCATGTTGGCGGCGCTGAGCGCCTGCCCGGGGTGGGGGCGGATCGGGGCGTGCAGCTCGGGGGCGAGCACCTTCTCGGTGCCGAGCAGCGCCTCCAGGCTCATCGCGGCGGTGATGTCGGCGGTGGTGAACAGCCGCTGGAGGTCGGCGATGGCCATCACCAGCATGCCGAGCATGCCGTCGGTGCCGTTGATGAGGGCCAGGCCCTCCTTCTCCAGCAGCTCGACCGGTTCGATGCCGGCGGCGGCCAGCAGCTCGGCGACGGGCTTCTCCACCCCGTCCGGGCCGGTGGCGGTCCCCTCCCCCATCAGCACCAGCGCGCAGTGCGACAGCGGGGCGAGGTCGCCGGAGCAGCCGAGCGAGCCGAACTCCCGGACCACCGGGGTGATGCCCGCGTTGAGCAGGGCGGCCATGGTCTGGGCGACCAGGGGGCGGACGCCGGTGCGGCCCGAGGCCAGCGTCTTCATCCGCAGGAACGTCAGCGCGCGGACCACCTCGCGCTCGACCACCGGCCCCATGCCGGCCGCGTGCGAGCGCACCAGGGAGCGCTGCAGCTGGGCGCGCAGCTCGGGGCTGATGTGCCGGACGGCGAGGGCGCCGAAGCCGGTCGACACGCCGTAGACGGGGCGCGGTTCGGCGGCGAGGGCGTCGATCCGGGCGCGGGCGGCCGCCATCTCGGCGAGCGCGTCGGGGCCGATCTCGACCCGGGCGTTGCCCCGGGCGACGGCCAGCACGTCCTCCGCACTGACGTCGGCCTTGCCGACCTGGACCAGCGGAGCGTCGGGGGCCACAGCACTGTGCATATCCATATACACAATCACACCAGGTGAATGAAGATATGACAACAGCTGCTCACCATCCGGATTCTCCGCCGCCCCGGTCCGCACCGCACGCCCGGGCCCTCCGCTACCCCCGGGCCGACACCAGCTCGGCCTCGATCAGGTCCGCCGCCCGCCCGGTACCGCCCTCGGCGCGACCGGCCGCGGCCAGGGCCGACAGCCGCCCGGGCACCGCGGGGTCGTCGACCAGCTCCAGCAGCGCGGCCCGCAGCTCCTCCGGGCCGGCCGCGGTGTCGAGGCGGCGGGCGACACCGAGGCCGACCAGGGCGTCCGCGTTCGCGAACTGGTCGGCGCCCTGCGGCACGGCGATCATCGGCACGGCGTGGAACAGCCCCTCGCTGGAGCCTCCCATGCCCGCGTGGGTGACGAAGGCGTCGGCCTGCGCGAGCACCGACAGCTGGGGCACCCAGCGGTGCACCTCGACGGTGCCGGGCACCTCGCCCAGCTCGGCCAGGTCGGTGTGCGCGCCGATCTGCAGCACGGTGTGCCAGCCGGGAAGGTCGCCGAAGGCCCGGACGCAGGCCCGGTAGAAGGCGGGCTGGTTGGTGTAGGCGGAGCCGAGCGAGACCAGCAGCACCTTCTCGGCACCGGCCGGGCGCTGCCACGCGCCCTGCTCGGCGCGGTCGCCGAAGCAGGGCCCGACGAACGTCACCCGCTTCTCGTCCACCCGGTCGGCGTTCGGCTGCAGGGCGCGCGGGATGAGGGCGATCGCCCGCTCCGGGCGGCCCTTGAAGGCGTCCACGTCGCGCTGCACCGCACCGGCTCCGGCCAGCCAGTCGGCGAACCGGCGGTAGTGCTCGGCCCCGCCGGGCGCCGTGCGGACCGCGTCGAACACCTCCGGGAAGTCCTCCTCGAAGCCCTCCCAGCCGACGTACGTGGGCGACAGCTGCACCACCGGCACGCCGAGCCGCTCGCCGAGCGCCCGCCCGGCGAAGCCCGCGATGTCGCAGAGCACCAGGTCGGGGCGGTCGGCGCCGCCGTCGAAGTGCTCCAGCAGGACGGGCCACATGGCCAGCGCGTCGTCGAGGAAGAGCTCCTGCAGCGCCACCGGGTCCGTGGCCCAGCCCGCCGGGTCGTCGGTGAGCGGCAGCGTCGACGGGTACGGCACGAAGCCGGCGCCGGTGGACTCGACGACCTCCCGGAAGCGGGGGGCGTTGACGTAGCTGACCCGGTGGCCCCGGGCGACCAGCTCCGCGATCACGGCCAGGCTGGGATTGACGTGGCCGTGGGCCGGGATGGAGACCATCAGGATGTGGGCGGGGTGGGAGCGGGTCATGGATGCACCTCCGGGGTCGCGGACGACGGGATGACGAGAATCGCCTAGACGAGACGTTGCGTCTCGCGATCTCGACGACAGATACGATACGTCTCGTCTCGTTGCCCGGCAAAGGATTTCCCATGGCCCCCAGAACCAGCCCCGACCCCGCCCGCCGCAGCGAACGCTCGCGCGCGGCCGTCCTCGCCGCCGCCCACGAACTCGTCTCCGAGGTCGGCTTCGGCAAGCTCACCATCGAGGCGATCGCCGCCCGGGCCGGCGTCGGCAAGCAGACCATCTACCGGTGGTGGCCCTCCAAGGGGGCGGTCGTCTTCGACGCCTTCCTCGCCGCCACCGGACAGGGCGGCGACATCGCCCTCCCCGACACCGGCGACCTCGCCGCCGACCTGCGGACGGTCCTGCGCGGCTCCGCAGACGAGCTCACCGACCCCGCGCTCGACCGCACCTACCGCGCCCTCAGCGCCGAGATCCTCAACGACCCGGCGCTGCAGGCCGAGTACCGCACCCGGCTGCTGGATCCGCTGCTGGAGGTCACCCGCGACCGTTTCCGCACCGCCCGCGAAACCGGCCGGATCCCCTCCGACACCGACCTCGACCTCGCCGTGGAACTCCTCTACGGCCCGCTGTACTACCGCTGGATGCACCAACTCGGCCCGCTCGACCACGACCACGCGGACCGCCTGGTCGACGCCGTGCTCCGCGCCCTCGGGGCCGACGGCTAACGGCCGTTGCGCCGCCTGACCAGGTGCACCAGCAGCGCCACGACCAGCACGATCCCCAGCACCGCGGCGAGGAGCCAGCCGAACACCGCGTCCAGCGCCCGCCCGACGACGCTGCGGCGGACCTTCCGGACGCGCCGCGACGCCGCCTGGTCCGTGATCCGGTGCGCCCGCAGACCCGCCCTCAGCCGCGGCGCCCGCTCGGGCGCCGTCGGCGCGGGGGTCGTCCGTACGGGCGACGGGACGGTCTGAACCGGTCGGGCCACCGGGGTGGCCGTCACCGCGGCCGCCGACGCCGGGCCGGCCGTCGCCACCCCTCCCCCGAACACCAGCACCCCGGCCACCGCCGCGCCCACCAACCATCCGTCCACCGTCTCCCCCCGCTCCCCGCTCCCCGGTCCGCCCCCGCCACCATCCCACCGCCCCGGCCCCTCGCGGCAGCCCCCGGGACCGAACCGCGACCCACCCGCGACCCCGCGGTCACCGAACCGGGACGAAGCAGCGCCCACCGTCCACCCGCCGGGCGCCCGACCCCCGGCGCCCGTACGGGGCGGTCCTCACATCGCCGGCGGTGAGGCCGCTCCCGCCAGGGCCACCGCGACCAGCGCCCGCATCGCGGAGGCGGCCTGCCCCAGCGGCAGGGTCGCGTCGTCGGCGAAGAGCTCGACCAGCCACCCGCCCGCCGCGTTCTGCCCGCCCGCGGCGACCATCCCCCGGTAGCCGGAGACGACCAGCATCGCCTCCTCCGCCGGGTCGTTGCCCGCCGCACCCGCGCGCAGCGCGAACGCGCCGCCCCGCACGGCCCGGCGGGTCATCGGGTAGTGCCGCAGGTCGAACACGGCGTCCGGGGCCTCGATCTGGGCCCGCTGGGTCTCGGCGCGGGTGCTGCTCGGTCCGCTGGTCATCCGGTAGACGGCGTGCTGGGAGGTGCGCATCAGATGGGATCCGGGCGGCACGTAGGAGACCCACCAGCCGACCGCGTCGAGCAGCCGGGCGGAGGTCTCGGCGACCACGACCAGCTTGGCGAGGGTGTCGGCCGGGTGGACGGCCCGGGCGGCCGCGGCCTGGTCGAGCGCCGAGAGGACGGCGGTGAGCAGCTGACCGGGGTCTGCGCTGTGGGCGGCACCGCGGAAGCGCCGCCGGTCGCCCGTACCGGCCCGTCCGCCCGGTCCCCGGCGGCCGTCGGCGCGGTGCTGCGGGTCGGCCGCGTCGGCGAGCAGCACGGTGGGGTCGGGCGAGAAGCCCGGGCCGTGGCTGCGCCCGGCGACGACGGGGTGGGCGGCGCGGGCGGCCTTGGCCCGGTACTGGGCGGCGTCGGCGAGCCGGAAGAGCCGGTCGGGCGTGGTGACCGGGCCGATGGAGTCCCCGGTGGAGGCGACGCCGCAGGCGACCCCCTCGCCCTCGGACAGTGCCAGCGCCCGCGCGCACAGCTCCTCGGCGACGGCGACCACCTCGTCGGCCTTCTGACCCTCCACCAGCAGGCAGAACTCGTCACCGCCGAGCCGGGCGGCGAGGCTCCCGGGGAGTTTGGCGGCGGCGAGCGAGAGCTGGTGGGCGAACCGTTCCAGCAGCCGGTCGCCCATCTCGTGGCCGAGCTGGTCGTTGACCCGCTTCAGCCCGTTGACGTCGCAGACCACCAGCGACACCACGGTGTTGTCCCGGTTGTGCGCCTCCAGCGCGCTCTCCAGCCGGGCGTCGACCGCGCGGCGGTTGGCCAGGCCGGTGAGCGGGTCGGAGAAGGCGAGCTTGCGCAGGTCGGCGAGGCGTTCGGTCTGGGCGAGGCCGGCCGAGACCTGGGCGGCGAGCAGGGTCGCGTAGTCCGCGTCGGCCTGGGTGAACGCGGGCATCCCGGTCGACCGGGCGAGGTAGAGCTCGCCCCAGGCCTGCCCGTGCAGCACGATCGGCGCGACCACGCAGCAGGCGCGCCCGCGCCGGCGCAGCGCCGCGGCGCGTTCCTGGCAGTACGCGCCGGCGGTCGGGTGGGTGTGGCCGGTGTACGGTTCGTCGTTCTCCGCGGTCTGCAGCCAGGCGCGGGGCAGGCGCCCGGTGCTCCAGCGCTCCTCCAGGTAGGTCACGATCTCCGGGAAGTCCGCGACCGGGTACGACTCGTCCTCCGGCAGCTCCTCCTCGCCGGGGGCGAGCTGCCCGTGGTTGACCAGGACCCGCAGGCGGCCGGATTCGCGGTCCCAGACGGAGACGGCCGCCATGGTGGCGCCGAGCGCCTCGGTGGCCCGGGCGGCGGCGGCCCGGACGGCCTCCAGCGGGGTGAGCGCACCGGCCATGTCCTGGGCGAGTTCGACCACCGCCTGCAGCCGCAGGTCGGGCAGCGCGTCGGAGCGCGGGCCATCGCAGTCGCAGCCGCGGTCCGTCATGATCGCCTCACTGCTCACCGGCTCGCCTCGCTCCCTGTGCTCGGTCCTGCCAGACCCCCGTAGCCGATCGCACCCGTCCGGCCGCTTGCACCAAGACTATGGCGATTTCGTCGGGTTATGCCCCGTTTGCCCGGACGGACCCGCCCGGCGACCGTACGGCTTTCAACCGTTCGGCCACGCGAGGGGCGCCCCGCGGGAAACGCCGTGCCACGGAGGGCACCGGCCCCCGGGAGTCCCTCCCCTCCCCGCCGCGGGCACCCGCCGGCTACTCCGCCTTCAGGTGCCGCGACAGCAGCCACGGCTCGACCAGCCCGAGGCCCCGGACCGGCCGCCGCCACATCGGCTGCAGGTGGAAGCGGGCCCCGTCGTCCGGCCCCGGCACCGGCAGACCGGAGGCCGGCATCCCGGCGGCCACCGACAGCGCCTCCGCCAGGCCCGGCCCCTCGGAGTCCGGCGGGGCGACGCTGCCGTTCTGCTCCAGCGCGGCGGCGAACTGCCCGTCGACCAGCACCGCGTCCTTGGGCGCGATCGAGGTGAGCCGGCTGGCCAGGTTCACGGTGGTGCCGAAGACGTCCCCCATCCGCTGGGTGACCGTCCCGAAGGCCATGCCGACCCGCAGCGCCGGGATGGTGTCGTCCTCGGCCAGCGCCTCGATCAGGCTCAGGGCGATCTCGCCGGCCGTCGCCGGGTCCTCGGAGACGTACAGGATCTCGTCGCCGAGGGTCTTGATCACCCGGCCGCCCTGCCCCGCGATCAGGTCGGAGCAGGTGTTCTCGAAGGTCTCGACCAGCTCGCCGAGCTCCTCCTCCTCCAGGCGCCGCGACAGCCGGGTGAAGCCGACCAGGTCCGCGAAGCCGACGGCGAGCCGGCCGCTGGTGATCTCGTGGTCCTCGGCGGCCTGCACCACCCGGCCGGTGACGGCGGCCAGCTGGCGCCGCCAGACGTACACCAGGAACTGCTCCAGCTCCGGCAGCAGCAGCTCGACCAGCGGGTAGGCCACGTCGGCGCGGGTCAGCCCGGGCTCGGCGGACTGGGTGAGGTTCTCCAGGAAGGTGTCCATCTGCCAGCCGGCCAGCCGGGCCGTGGTCTGGCCGGTGGAGCGGGCCACCTGGATCGCCATCGACTCGCTGAGCAGCCCGGACTCGACCAGGCCGGCGAGACGCCGCAGGGCGATCACGTCGCCGTCGGTGAGCGCCCGGGACTGCCCGATGTCGGGGAAGCCCATGGCCCGCCAGAAGCGGGTGGCCAGCTCCATCGGGACGTCGGCGGCGCGCGCGGCCTGGTACGGGGTGTAGCGGCGTGGCGCGTCCAGGATCAGGCGTTCCAGTTCGAGCGCGACCGTGGGGTCGTGGTTGCCCGCCGTACCGCCGCTGCCGTCCTCTGCCACCGGTTCGTCCCCGTGCGGTTGCCGCACTTGCCTCGTTTCCTACCTGTCCGGGCGCGCCGCCCGCCACCCGGGCGGACAGTGGCGCGCCTCACACCGCTGCCAGGTGGAATGTTCGCACGGAATCCCGTGATCCGGGGCATCCGCCCGGGTCAAGGGGTGGTGAAGACTGCCGTTCAGCGCGCTTCGGGGCGGACGTGGACGACGTCCCCCGCGCCGACCGCCCGGCGCACGCCGTCGGCCGTACGGACCACCAGGCGGCCGTCCCCGTCGATCGCCACCGCCTCGCCGACCAGTTCCCGGTCGCCCGGCAGATGGACCCTCACCTGGCGGCCGAGCGTGGTGCAGCGGTCCGCGTAGGCGCGCATCAGGTCGCTCGCGTGCGGGTCCCCGGCGGCGGCCGTCCACTCGCCGTACAGCGTGGCGAACTCCCGCAGCAGCGCGCGCAGCAGGACGGAGCGGTCCGTGGTCCCGGCGCCGGCCAGCGCGAGCGAGGCGGCGGTGGGGACGGGCAGCTCCTCCTGGCGCAGCGACACGTTCAGCCCCATCCCGGCCACCACGGCGCCGCCGCTCAGCTCGGTGAGGATGCCGCCGAGCTTGCGCTCCGCGCCGTCGATGTCCACCTGGAGGTCGTTGGGCCACTTCAGTCCGACGTCGACCCCGGCCACCCGGCCGAGGGTGCTGGCCGCGGCCACCCCCACCAGGATCGGCAGCCAGCCGTACCGCTCGACCGGCACGCCCTCGGGGCGCAGCAGGAAGGACAGGAACAGCCCGGAGCGGGCGGGGGCGGTCCACTGCCGGTCCAGCCGGCCGCGCGCCGCGCTCTGCGCCTCGGCGACCAGCACCGCGCCCTGGGGGGCGCCGGCCCGGGCCCGCTCGGCGAGGTCGGTGTTGGTGGAGCCGGTCTCCGCGACGACGTCCAGCGAGGTCCAGAGCCCGCCCGGGACGAGCAGGTCCCGGCGCAGCGTGCCCTCGTCCAGCGGGGGCCGGTCCAGGTCGGTCCAGGGCGACGGTCCGGTCCGGCCGAAGCCGCGCAGGCCGCTGCGGCGGGGGGCGGCGGGGGTGTCCGGAGTGCCGGGGGCGTCTGACGCGTCGGGTGTGTCGGGTGCGGTCATGGTCAGCACACTAGGTCAGCGCACCAGGACGTGCCGGAGGCGCAGTCCGATCCATCGTCCCGCACAACGCGCGCCGACACACTGTGTCGATGGCCATAACGCCAGGACATGACGCATCGCCCTGCGCGCTGGCTACGCTACCCAACGGTAGTTCGCAGCGCCGCCCTGCCCTCAAGCGCGGGCCCCCGACTCCGGCCCGCGCGCAATCGAACAGGTCGCGGCCCAGGATCAGGGAGAGCCACCGGATGACCGAGGCGCCGTACGACCCCCACACCACCGCCGGCAAGCTCGCCGACCTGCGGCGCAGGCTGGACGAGGCGGTGCACTCCGGCTCGGCCAAGGCCGTGGAGAAGCAGCACGCCAAGGGCAAGCTGACCGCGCGTGAGCGGGTCGTCGAGCTGCTGGACGAGGACTCCTTCGTCGAGTTCGACGAGTTCGCCCGGCACCGCTCCACCAACTTCGGCCAGGAGCGGAACCGCCCGTACGGCGACGGTGTGGTGACGGGCTACGGCACCATCGACGGCCGTCAGGTCGCGGTCTTCGCCCAGGACTTCACCGTCTTCGGCGGCTCGCTCGGCGAGGTCTTCGGCGAGAAGATCGTCAAGGTGATGGACTTCGCGCTGAAGACCGGCTGCCCGGTCATCGGCATCAACGACTCCGGCGGCGCCCGGATCCAGGAGGGCGTGGTCTCGCTCGGCCTCTACGGCGAGATCTTCCGCCGCAACGTGCACGCCTCGGGCGTCATCCCGCAGATCTCGCTGATCATGGGCCCCTGCGCCGGCGGCGCGGTCTACTCCCCCGCGATCACCGACTTCGTGGTGATGGCCGACCAGACCTCGCACATGTTCATCACCGGCCCGGACGTGATCAAGACGGTGACCGGCGAGGACGTCGGCATGGAGGAGCTGGGCGGCGCCCGCACCCACAACACCAGGTCCGGCAACGCGCACTACCTGGCCACGGACGAGAAGGAGGCGATCGAGTACGTCAAGAGCCTGCTCTCGTACCTGCCCTCCAACAACCTGAGCGACCCGCCGTCCTACCCCGAGCAGGCGGACCTCACGGTCACCGCCGAGGACCTCGAACTCGACACCATCGTGCCGGACTCGGCGAACCAGCCGTACGACATGCACAAGGTGATCGAGCACGTCCTGGACGACGGCGAGTTCCTGGAGACCCAGCCGCTGTACGCGGGCAACATCATCACCGGCTTCGGCCGGGTCGAGGGCCACGCCGTCGGCATCGTCGGCAACCAGCCGATGGACCTGGCCGGCTGCCTGGACATCAACGCCAGCGAGAAGGCCGCCCGCTTCATCCGCACCTGCGACTCGTTCAACATCCCGGTGCTGACCTTCGTCGACGTGCCCGGCTTCCTGCCCGGCACCGAGCAGGAGTGGGACGGCATCATCCGCCGCGGCGCCAAGCTGATCTACGCCTACGCCGAGGCCACCGTCCCGCTGATCACCGTGATCACCCGCAAGGCCTTCGGCGGCGCGTACGACGTCATGGGCTCCAAGCACCTGGGCGCCGACCTCAACCTGGCCTGGCCGACCGCGCAGATCGCGGTGATGGGCGCCCAGGGCGCGGTGAACATCCTGCACCGCCGGGAGATCGCCGAGGCCGAGGCCGCCGGCACCGTCGAGGAGAAGCGCGCCGAGCTGATCGCCTCGTACGAGGACACCCTGCTGAACCCGTACCTGGCGGCCGAGCGCGGCTACGTCGACGCGGTGATCGCCCCGAGCGAGACCCGCCGGCACATCGTCCGGGGCCTGCGGGCGCTGCGCGGCAAGCGCGAGGTGCTGCCGCCCAAGAAGCACGGCAACATCCCCCTGTAGGCCCCTTCCCTGTCGGGAGAGAAAAAGCCATGTCCCCGATCCACGTGCTGCACGGGCAGCCGACCCCCGAGGAGCTCGCCACCGTCCTGGCGGTGGTCCAGGCCCGGGCCGCCGCCGCGCAGGCCGCCGCCGAGGCGGCGCGCCGGGCGGGCGTCGGCCCGGCCTCCCCCTGGAACGACCGTTCCCGCCTGCTCCGCCCCGCCCTCCACCCGGGCGTCAACGCCTGGCGGACGTCGGGCTGGGCGCGCTGAGTCGAGCGGCACGGCGCGGGACGTCGGCCCGACC
>NZ_JBEPAK010000110.1:0-22668 GCF_040298565.1 Kitasatospora sp. NPDC001539
GCCGAGGCCGCCTACCGCTGGCTCGCCGCCCGGCAGAACCCGGACGGCTCGTGGTACGCCGCGTACACCGACGGCGAGGTCACCGACCGCGATGTACGCGCAGAAGTTGCTCTCCTTGGCGCGGTCGGTGCGCCCGGCCTCAGAGCACCTGGAGGTTCTTGCGCAGCTCGAAGGGGGTGACCTCGGAACGGTACTCCTCCCACTCCTGGCGCTTGTTGCGCAGGAAGAAGTCGAAGACGTGCTCGCCCAGCGTCTCGGCGACCAGCTCGCTGCGCTGCATCAGGTCGATGGCCTCGCCGAGGTTCTGCGGCATCGGCTGGATACCGAGGGCGCGGCGCTCGGAGTCGGAGAGCGCCCAGACGTCGTCGTCGGCGCCCGGAGGGAGCTCGTAGCCCTCCTCGATGCCCTTGAGGCCGGCCGCGAGGGTGACGGCGTAGGCGAGGTAAGGGTTGCAGCCGGTGTCCAGGGAGCGGACCTCGATCCGGGTGGACCCCTGCTTGCCCGGCTTGTACATCGGCACCCGGATCAGCGCCGAGCGGTTGTTGTGGCCCCAGCAGATGTACGAGGGGGCCTCGCCGCCGGCACCGGCGGTGCGCTGGGAGCCGCCCCAGATGCGCTTGTAGGAGTTCACCCACTGGTTGGTGACGGCGGCGGTCTCGGCGGCGTGCCGCAGCAGGCCCGCGATGAAGGAGCGGCCGACCTTGGAGAGCTGGTACTCGGCACCGGACTCGTGGAAGGCGTTGCGGTCGCCCTCGAACAGCGAGACGTGGGTGTGCATGCCGCTGCCGGGGTGCTCGGAGAACGGCTTGGGCATGAAGCTCGCGTGCACGCCCTGCTCCAGCGCGACCTCCTTCATGACCAGCCGGAAGGTCATGATGTTGTCGGCGGTGGACAGGGCGTCCGCGTAGCGCAGGTCGATCTCCTGCTGGCCGGGCGCGCCCTCGTGGTGCGAGAACTCGACCGAGATGCCCATCGACTCCAGCATGGTGATCGCCTGTCGGCGGAAGTCGTGGCCCACCCCGCGCGGGGTGTGGTCGAAGTAGCCGGACTGGTCGGCGGGGATCGGCGCGGTGCCGTCGCCGGGCAGGTTCTTCAGCAGGAAGAACTCGATCTCGGGGTGGGTGTAGAAGGTGAAGCCCAGGTCGGAGGCCTTCTCCAGGGTGCGCTTGAGCACGAACCGGGGGTCGGCGAAGGAGGGCGAGCCGTCCGGCATCAGGATGTCGCAGAACATCCGGGCGGTCCCCGGGGTCTCCGAGCGCCACGGCAGGATCTGGAACGTGGTCGGGTCCGGCTTGGCGATCATGTCGGACTCGTAGACCCGGGCGAAGCCCTCGATCGCGGAGCCGTCGAAGCCGATGCCCTCCTCGAACGCCTGCTCCAGCTCCGCCGGCGCCACCGCGACCGACTTCAGGAACCCGAGCACATCGGTGAACCACAGCCGGACGAACCGGATGTCACGCTCTTCGAGCGTCCGAAGCACGAACTGCTGCTGCTTGCCCATGGGGACAGTCTCACCTCTGCTCTTTACGCTCGTGTTACGCCCGGGCGACCCCCGAGAGACCCCGCGCGGCGATTGCCCCCATCATGGCCGATCAACGCGCGTCCCGGCAGTGCCGGCCGCCGCGCGGGACCCCCCGAGGGGGACATTGCGTCAGTTAGACGATTACACTCAGGGCATGCCCAATCTCCGTCTCGCCCTGTGCCAGATCGACCCCTGGGTCGGTGACATCGCCCGCAACAGCGATGAGGTGGTGCGCTGGACCAGGCAGGCCGCCGAGGCCGGCGCCCAGCTGGTCGCGTTCCCCGAGATGGCCCTGACCGGCTACCCGGTCGAGGACCTCGCCCTGCGCCGTTCCTTCGTCGACGCCTCCCGGGCGGCGCTGGTCGAGCTGGCCGGACGGCTGGCCGCCGACGGGCTGGGCGAGGTCCCGGTGGTGGTCGGCTACCTCGGGCGCTCCGAGCACGCCTCGCCGCGGTTCGGCCGCCCGGCCGGCTCGCCGCAGAACTGCGCCGCCGTGCTGCACCGGGGCGAGGTGGTCACCCGCTTCGCCAAACACCACCTGCCCAACTACGGCGTGTTCGACGAGTTCCGCTGGTTCGTCCCGGGCGAGCAGCTGCCGGTGCTGCGGGTGCACGGCGTGGACGTGGCCCTGGCCATCTGCGAGGACATCTGGCAGGACGGCGGCCGGGTCACCGCCGCCCGCGAGGCCGAGGCCGGCCTGCTGCTGGTGGTCAACGGCTCGCCCTACGAGCGGAACAAGGACGACCAGCGGCTGGAGCTGGTCCGGCGCCGCGCGGCCGAGGCGGGCTGCACCCTGGCGTACGTCAACATGGTCGGCGGCCAGGACGAGCTGGTCTTCGACGGCGACTCGATCGTGGTCGGCGCGGACGGCGAGGTCCTCGCCCGCTCCCCGCAGTTCGAGGAGCACCTGCTGGTGCTGGACCTCGACCTGCCGGCCGCCAGCAGCGACCACACCGACGGCCTGCTGCTGGCCGACGGGCTGCACCTGGTCCGCGCCGAGCTGGACGGCGAGCCGGTGCGGGACCCGGCCCCCGCTCCGACCGCCGGCATCGCGCCCAGGCTGTCCGACGAGGCGGAGATCTGGGCGGCGCTGGTCTCCGGCACCCGGGCGTACGTGGTGAAGAACGGGTTCACCTCGGTGCTGATCGGCCTCTCCGGCGGCATCGACTCGGCACTGGTGGCCGCGATCGCGGTGGACGCGATCGGCGCGGAGAACGTCCACTGCGTCTCGATGCCCTCCCGCTACTCCTCGCAGCACTCCCGGGACGACGCGGCCGAGCTGGCCCGCCGCACCGGCCTGCACTTCCGGACCGTCTCCATCGCCCCGATGTTCGACGCCTACCTCGGCGCCACCGAACTGACCGGCCTCGCCGAGGAGAACCTCCAGTCCCGGCTGCGCGGCACCCTGCTGATGGCGATCTCCAACCAGGAGGGGCACATCGTGCTCGCGCCCGGCAACAAGAGCGAGCTGGCGGTCGGCTACTCGACCCTGTACGGCGATTCGGTGGGCGCCTTCGGGCCGATCAAGGACGTCTACAAGTCGCTGGTCTTCCGGCTGGCCCGCTGGCGCAACGAGGAGGCCGAGCGGCGCGGCGAGGTGCCGCCGATCCCGGAGAACACCATCAGCAAGCCGCCGTCCGCCGAGCTGCGGCCGGACCAGAAGGACACCGACTCGCTGCCGGACTACGACCTGCTGGACAGCGTGCTGGCCCGCTACATCGAGGGCGACGAGGGGCGGGACGCGATCGTCGCGGCCGGCTTCGACCCGGCCGTGGTGGACCGGGTGGTCCGGCTGGTCGACACCGCCGAGTACAAGCGGCGCCAGTACCCGCCGGGCCCGAAGATCTCGGTGAAGAACTTCGGCCGGGACCGCCGCCTGCCGATCACCAACCGCTGGCGCCGGGGCTGACCGGGCGTCCGGGCCGGGCCGGCTGGGCGGGCCGTCCGGGCAGGACGGGCTGAGGCGGGCAGGAGCGGGCCGGGCCGGCCGAACCGCTCGGACGGCCCGGGTCAGGAGCCGTACCGGTAGGTGGCGGCCACCGCGAGGTGGTCGCTGCCGTCCCGGGGCAGGGTGCGGGAGTCCACCGGCTGGAGCCCGCCCTTGCTCATGATCTGGTCGATCCGGGCCATCGGGAAGGCGGCCGGCCAGCTGAACCCGAAGCCGTCCCCGGCGGCGCCCTGGGCCGAGCGCATCTGCGAGGTGACGGGCGCCAGGCTGCGGTCGTTCATGGTGCCGTTGAGGTCGCCGAGCAGCAGGACCCTGGACAGCCGCTCGGCCTGGATCGCGTTCCCGAGCGCCTGGGCGCTGACGTCCCGCTGGTCGACGGTGAAGCCGCCCTCGGCCTTGAGCCGGACCGACGGCAGGTGCGCGACGTACACCGCGACCGGGCCCTGCGGGGTGGCCACCTGGGCCCGGAACGCCCTGGTCCAGCCCATCCTGAGGTCCACCGGGGAGACCCCGCTGATCGGGTACTTCGACCAGAGCCCGACCGTCCCCTCCACCGCGTGGTACGGGTAGGCGTCGGCGAGGCCGGTCTCGTACGCCCGCAGGTGTCCGCCGGCGAGCTCCTCCAGGGCGACGATCTGGGCGCCCGAGGCCACCAGGCCGCGGATGGTGCCCGGCACGTCGGTGTTCTCGGCGGCGACGTTGTGGCTGACCACCGTCCAGTCGCCCTTGCCGCCGCTCTTGTCGGTCAGCTGACCGCCGAAGAGGTTGGCCCACAGCGCGACGGGCAGCAGCAGGGCGGTCAGCGCGGTGGCGGAGCGGCGCAGCAGCGCGGCCACCAGCAGCACCGGGACCGCCAGGCCCACCCAGGGCAGGAAGGTCTCCAGCAGGCTGCCGAGGTTGCCGACGCTGTTCGGCACCTCGGCGTGGAAGGCCAGCAGCACGGCGGTGACCACGGCGAGCACCGCGATCACCAGACCGCGCCGCCAGGTGTTGCTGCCGCGGGCGTCCCGGCCCCAGTCCCGCAGGCCGAGGAAGCCGCCGGACCGGCCGCTCCGGGCGGTGTCCGTACCCCCGGCGTCCGCGGTCCGGTCGGTGCTGTCCGCCTGCGCCATGCTGTGGCTCCCTCGCTCGTGCCGTCGCCGGTCCGGCGGCCGTTCCGCGGGGTACGCGGGGTGCCGGACTGGTGCCGGTTCGATCGGATACCCGGCTCAGCCTATGCCGGGACAGACGCGCGGTTGCGGGAGCGGGTTGCGGCGCGGCCGGGTTTGGTGAGCCAGGCCACGTCCGGATCCGCCGGGCACGATCGAACACCTGGGCGGAGGTCCGCCGCGAAGGTCCGCCGCAGGCCCGGGCGGCGGCGGTGGGTGAGCGGTCAGCCGGGCACCCGGCGCGGGGCGAGGCCGTCGAACAGGGCGTCGACCATCTTGCGGGCCAGGTCCTCGTCCTCCAGGTCGGAGTCCTCCCACAGGATGCTGCGGTAGACGATCGGGCCGAGCAGGAGGTCCCCGAGCAGGTCCAGGTCGAGGTCGGCGCGGATCTCGCCCTCGGCGACGGCCCTGCGGATCAGGCCGAGCCCGGCCTCGCGCCGCGGCTTGATCACCCGTTGGTGGTAGGCGGCGTACAGCTCCGGCAGGGTCTGCATCTGGCCGAGGGCGGCCTTGAGCACCCAGCGGGTGCGCTTGGCCAGGCCGCGCCGGCGGACGTAGTCGATCATCTCGATCAGGTCGTCCCGGGCGCTGCCCCCGGACGGCTCCGGCACCGGCGCCTCCAGCCGGCTGACCACGTCGACCAGCAGGGCGACCTTGTTGGGCCAGCGCCGGTAGATGGTGGCCTTGCCGACGCCGGCGGCGGTGGCGATGCCCTCGATGGTGAGCTCCGAGAGCGAGGTGCCGGCGGACATCAGGTCCTCCACGGCGGTGAAGATGGCCTGCTCGGCGGCCTCACTGCGGGGCCGGCCGCGGCGGGCCACCGCGCAGGGCCGCCCGGTGTCGGCGCTCGGAGTGTCCGTCCTCATCCCCGCTGTCTCTCCCTCGCTGTCCCCGGGCGCGCGGGCGCCGTGGCGTTTCGGTGGGCGGCCCGCGGGCGGGGTGGTCCCGCCCTGGACCGCGGCCCTGCCGACCGGGGGCACCGGGCGGCAGGGCCATTGTCGCTCAGCCGACCTCGGGCGTCGGCGGACGGACGCCGCTCAGGCGTCGGCGGACGCCGTCTCCCGCTCCTGGCCGGGCCGGGCCGGGGCCTGGCCGCCCGGGCCGCCGGGGGCGGCGAGGCGGCGCGGCAGCAGGAACCAGGCGACCAGTGCGCCGACCAGCGAGATGCCCACCGAGAGCGAGGCCACCACGTGCATGGCGTGGATGAAGGAGTCGTTCGCCGGGGCGATCAGCGCCTTGCCCGCGCCGTTCGGGATCCGGTCGGCGACGGCCAGGGTGGCCTCCAGCGACTCGCCCGCCTTGTCGCGCAGCCCCTCGGGCAGGTGGCTGAGGGTGTCGGTCATCCCGTCGCGGTAGACGGTGGACAGCACGGCGCCGAGCACCGCGACCCCGAGCGAGCCGCCGACCTGGCGGAAGGTGTTGTTGACGGCCGAGCCCGCGCCGGCCTTCTCGCGGGGCAGCGAACCCATGATCGCGACGGTGACCGGCGGCATGACGTGCGCCATGCCGGTGCCCATGACCAGGCCGAGCACGATCAGCACCCAGATCGGGGTGGTCGCGGTCAGCACGGTGTAGCCGACGAAGCCGGCCGCGACCAGCACCATGCCGCCGGCGGCGGTGGCGGCGACGCCGAGGCGGTCGACCACCAGCCGGGCCCGCGGCGCGAACACCAGCTGGCCGACGGCCAGCGGCAGCATCAGCAGACCGGCCTGCAGGGCGCTGTAGCCGCGCACGCTCTGGATGTAGAAGACGCCGAAGAAGGACACGCCCATCAGCGCGAAGAAGATCACGCCGACGACCGCCACGGAGGCGCTGAACACCTTGTTGCGGAACCAGGTGACGTCCAGCGCGGGGAACCGCGTGCGGCGCTCGAACCAGACGAAGGCGGTCAGGGCCACGACGCCGAGCAGGGTCGGGCCCCAGGCCTCGACGGCGGTGAAGTCGGCCAGCTCGCCGCCCTTGATGATGCCGTAGATCAGCGCCACCAGGCCGACGATCGACAGCAGCACGCCGACCGGGTCGAGCGCGCCCGGGTCGGGGTCCTTGGACTCGGGGACCAGGATCGCCATCGCGATGACCGCGACGACCACGATCGGGACGTTGATCAGGAAGACGGAGCCCCACCAGAAGTGCTCGATCAGCAGGCCGCCGGTGATCGGGCCGATGGCGATGGCCAGACCGACCGCGCCGGCCCAGATGCCGATCGCCTTGGGCTGCTCCTCGCGCTCGAAGACGTTCATGATGATGGCCAGCGTGGCGGGCATCGCGAGCGCGCCGCCGACGCCCATCAGGGCGCGAAAGCCGATGAGCTCACCGGGCGAGCCGGCCATCGCGGACAGCAGCGAGGCGATGCCGAAGACCACCATGCCGGCGAGCAGGGCGAGTTTGCGGCCGAAGCGGTCGCCGAGCAGGCCGGAGGTGAAGAGCAGCCCGGCGAAGACCAGCGTGTAGGAGTTGATCGCCCATTCGAGGTCGCTCTGGGTGGCGCCCAGGCCGACCGGAGCGGGGGTCGCGATGGTCTTCATCGCAACGTTGAGGATCGAGTTGTCGAGTACGACGACGAGCAGGGCGAGCACCAGGGTGCCCAGGATCGCCCAGCGGCGGCGGTGGATGGCTTCCGGCACACGAGGTGGCGCGGCGGCGGTGGTCATTGGTCTTCCCGTCCGTGGTGATGTGGCACTGGCGGGCATTTGCGAGTCGGATGCGTCTCGTAACCCCCCGCGCCCAGAGTAGCGGCACTTACGATACGAGACGAGTCCGTTTCGTAAAATGGAGGCAAAGCCCGGCGGGCGCGGAGACGACCCGGTGTGGCGCGGATCGCACCCGGCCCCCTGCACGCCTCTTTGCGCTCACGCCGGGGCGTGCAAGCATGGAGGGGATCCGGGGACGCCGCACGGCGCCACGAGACGACAACCCTTCAGGAGTCCGTTCGATGAACGCTTCCTCGCCTTCGCCTGCCCAGAAGCAGGCGTCGACCACCACCCTCTACGGCGGGGTCACCAACCGCCGGGTCACCGTCCGCGACCTCGCCGCCGCCAAGCAGCGCGGCGAGAAGTGGGCGATGCTGACCGCCTACGACGCCCTCACCGCAGGGGTGTTCGACGAGGCCGGGATCCCCGTCCTGCTGGTCGGCGACTCCGCCGGCAACTGCCACCTCGGCTACGAGACCACCGTGCCGGTGACCATGGATCAGATGGTGATGCTCTCCGCCGCCGTCGTCCGAGGCACCCAGCGCGCCCTGATCGTCGCCGACCTGCCGTTCGGCTCGTACCAGGAGTCGCCCGCCCAGGCCATGCACAACGCGGCCCGACTGATGAAGGAGGCCGGCGTCGGCGCGGTCAAGCTGGAGGGCGGCGAGCGCAGCGCCCGCTCGATCGAGCTGCTGGTCGAGGCCGGCGTCCCGGTGATGGCGCACATCGGCCTCACCCCGCAGTCCGTGCACGCCTTCGGCGGCTACCCCGTCCAGGGCCGCGGCGACGAGGCGGCGCACCAGCTGCTGCGCGACGCCAAGGCCGTCCAGCAGGCCGGCGCGTTCTCGGTGGTGCTGGAGGCCGTCCCGGCGGAACTGGCCGCGCAGGTCACCGAGCAGCTGGCGATCCCGACCGTCGGCATCGGCGGCGGGCCCGAGACCGACGCCCAGGTGCTGGTCTGGACCGACATGGCCGGCATGACGGCGGGCCGGGTGCCCAAGTTCGTCAAGAAGTACGCCGACCTGCGCGGTGTCCTCGGCGAGGCCGCCCGCGCGTTCGCCCAGGACGTCCGCACCGGCGCCTTCCCGGCGGAGGAGCACAGCTTCCACTGACAGCTGACGGCTGACGACTGACGGCAGCTCCCGGCGGCCCCGCTCCGAACCCCTCGGAGCGGGGCCGCTGCCGTGCCCGGCCGGCGGTGACAGCGGCGTGACAGCGGGGCGTCAGGGTGCCCGGGCCCGGTGACAGGGGACTGACAGGGCGGCGGGACAGCCTGGGGGCATGACAGGAATCGCCACCGCCCCGAACACGCGGGGAGCCGGGAACGCCGTCGAGGTGCACGGCATCGTCAAGCGCTTCGGCGTAACCAAGGCCCTGGACGGGGTCGACCTCACCGTCCGCGAGGGCACCGTGCTCGCGCTGCTCGGGCCGAACGGCGCGGGCAAGACCACGCTGGTGCGGGTGCTCTCCACCCTGATCAAGCCGGACGCCGGCACCGCGTACGTGGGCGGCTACGACGTCCTGCGCCAGCCCAAGCAACTGCGCCGCACCATCGGTCTGACCGGCCAGTACGCCTCGGTGGACGAGCTGCTCTCCGGCTACGAGAACCTCTACCTGATCGGCCGGCTGCTCGACCTCTCCGGCCGCGAGGCCAAGGCCCGGGCCACCGAGCTGCTGGAGCGCTTCTCGCTCACCGAGGCCGCCAAGCGGCCCGCCAAGACCTACTCCGGCGGCATGCGACGCCGCCTCGACCTGGCCGCCAGCATGATCGGCCGCCCCCGGGTGCTCTACCTGGACGAGCCCACCACCGGCCTGGACCCGCGCACCCGCAACGAGGTCTGGGACGAGGTGCAGCGGATGGTCGCCGAGGGCAGCACCGTCCTGCTGACCACCCAGTACATGGAGGAGGCGGAGCAGCTCGCCGACGAGCTGACCGTCATCGACCGCGGCAGGGTCGTCGCCAACGGCGGTGTCGCCGAGCTCAAGGCCAAGGTCGGCGGCCAGATCCTCCAGGTCCGCCCGGCGCGCCCGGCCGAACTGCCGGAGATGGTCCGCTGCCTGCACGCGAACGGCATCACCACCGCCACCGTCTCCCCCGACGACGGCCTGCTCGCGGTGCCGATCGCCGGCGAGGAGCAGCTGACCACCGTCATCACCGTGCTCGGCACCAAGGGCTTCGCGATCGCCGGCATCGACACCAAGGTGCCCAGCCTGGACGAGGTCTTCCTCGCCATCACCGGCAGGCCCACCGCCGACACCGCCGCCACGGACCACACCGCCGCCCTCGTCAAGGAGCCCGTCGCATGACCACCGCCACGCTCGCCCCCGCCCGGGCCGAGGACGGCCCGGCCGGTGACGGCCGGATCGGCCTCGCCGCGAACCTGCGCCACGTCGGCGCGCTGACCCGGCGCAACCTGATGCGGATCAAGGCCGACCCGGAGTCGATGTTCGACGCCGTGCTGATGCCGATCGTCTTCACCGTGCTGTTCGTCTACGTCTTCGGCGGCGCCATCTTCGCCGGGGACCAGGACCAGTACAAGCAGTTCATGATCCCCGGTCTGCTCGGACAGACCGGCATGACCCTGGCGCTGGCCGTCGGCACCGGCCTCAACAGCGACTTCCAGACCGGGGTGATGGACCGTTTCCGCACCCTGCCGATCGGCCGGTCCTCCGTCCTGCTCTCCAAGATCGTCGCCGAGACCCTGCGGGCCCTGCTCTCCTCCGTGATCCTGCTGACCTTCGCGTTCGTCCTCGGCTTCGAGCTGAAGACCGGCGTGCTGGAACTGCTGGCCGCGGTCGGCCTGTCGCTGGTGTTCGGCATGTCGATCGTCTGGATCTCGATGCTGCTGGGCATGGCGATGAGGAGCGCCCAGGCGGTGCAGGGCGTCTCCATGCTGGTCCTGATGCCGATGCAGTTCGGCAGCTCGATCTTCGCGCCGACCGACACCATGCCGGGCTGGCTGCAGTCCTTCACCAAGGTCAACCCGCTGTCCGCGCTGGCCGACGCCTCCCGCGCCCTGCTCAACGGCCAGGGAGCGGTGGCCCACCCGGTGACGATCGTGCTGGTGTGGTCCGCCGCCGCCACCGCGGTCTTCGCCCCGCTCGCCGTTGCCCGCTTCCGCAAGCGGACCTGAGCCCGACCCCGCCGGCCGGCCCCGGAGCCGGTCGGCGGACGGGACGGCCGGCCGCCCGGGACAGGCGCCGGCCGTCGTACGGGCCCGTCGGGCCGGTGACCAGGGGACGGACACCGGCCCGGCGGGCCCATGACCGGGAGGCCGACCACGGCCCGAGCCGACCGGTCGCGGCCCGAGCTAGCCGATCAACTCCTTGAGCAGGTCCTGGACTTCGTCCTGCGTCATGGCCTCGCCCTGGGCGTACGCCTCCTCGTACCCGGCGTCGCCCAGCAGGCCCTGCAGGGCGGCGGCGGACCGCTCGCGGTCGGCGCGGTCCAGGTAGCCGCCCTTCGGGCCGTTCAGCACGTTGTACGCGCCCAGCAGCACGGCCGCGAGCCGGGCCCGGTCCAGGTCCCCGTCGCGCTCGGCGAAGACGCGCAGCACCCCGGCCACGGCCGGCACCACCATGACCGTCATCTGCTCGACGAATCCGGAGGAGGACATGGCCGACCGCAGCATCCCGCGGCCCTCCCGGATCAGTTCGAGCCCCCGTCCCGGATCGCCGGCCCGGGCCGTGATCCAGCCCCGGGAGGCGCTGAGCAGCCCGGAGACGACGCCCGGCGCGAAGAAGCCCACCCTGGTCTCGTCGAGGGCCTCCAGTTCGGCCAGCGCCCGTGCGTAGTCACCGCGGTGGGCGTGCACCCCGCAGAGCGTCAGGTGGCCGAACAGCCACGCGCCGGCGTCGGTCTGGCGCATGCCTGGCGCTTCGACGGAGGCCAGCGCCTCCCGCACGATCCGTTCCCCGCGTTCCATGTCCCGTTCCAGCAGCGCGTTGCCGAGGTTCACCCGCAGCATCGGCACCTCGTGCGGCGCGCCCAGCTCCTGGGCCAGCTCGATCGCACGCTCGTACGCGGAGACGGCGGCGTCCACCTCGCCCCGGTTGGCCAGCGACTCGCCCTGCGCTGCCAGCGCCTGGGAGATCCCCCAGAGGTTGCCGGCCTGCCGGTACAGCTCCAGGGAGCGCTCGCCGTCCAGGAGGCCCTGCTGCTCGCCGCCCGGCCAGTCGTTCATCATCTTGGCCCGGAGCTGCAGGATGAACGCCTGGTCGTTCGCGTCGCCGTGGCGCTCGCAGCCCTCGACGGCGTCGTCCAGCAGGTTCTTCATCAGGTCCAGGCGGCCGGTCAGGAAGGCGCCGAACACCCGCATCAGCGCCGGGAAGCGGTAGGCCTGGGGAAGCTCCCGGGCGTAGACGTCCAGCAGGTTCCGGGCGACCGCGACCACTTCTTCGTCGCCGATCACCTCCAGGTTGCCGTCGAACAGTCCGACCATCCGGTACAGCGCGAGCAGCCGGCGGGCCTCCTCGACCACACCCCCGGGCATCGGCACGCCGTACGCCAGGACGTTCCGCTCCAGCGGCACCGGCGGCGGGGCGTCCGGGGCGAACGGGTCCGGGCCGAGCGCGCCGACCGCGTCGTACCAGCCCCGGGCCTCCAGGCTGTACCCGCGCAGCGACCAGTACCAGCTCATGCCGAGGGCGAGGGCCAGCGCCTGTTCCTCGTCCCGCCGGTCCACCGCGCGGCGCAGCGCGGCCCGGACGTTGTCCTGCTCCCGCTCCAGGACGGCCAGCCAGTGCAACTGCTGCGGTCCGTGGATGTGCCGGTCGGCCGCGGCGACCAACTCACGGAAGTGCGCGAGGTGGCGGCCCTCGGTCGCCTCCGTCTCGGCGGCCTCGGCGAGGCGCTCCTGGGCGTACTCGTTGATGGTCTCCAGCATCCGGTAGCGCGGCAGCCCCCCGCCACCGAGGTCCGCCACCAGGAGGGACTTGTCGACCAGCGAGAGCAGCAGATCGGCGACCTCGTCGCGGGACACCTCCACGCCGTCGGCGCAGATCGCCTCGGCGTCCTCCAGGCGCCAGCCGCCGGCGAACACCGACAGGCGCCGCAGGACGGCCCGCTCCCGTTTGCCCAGCAGGTCCCAGCTCCAGTCGACGACCGCGCGCAGGGTCTGCTGGCGCGGCAGCAGCGTGCGGCTGCCGGCGGTGAGCAGCGCGAAGCGGCTGTCGAGGCGGTCGGCGATCTGACGGGCCGTCATCACCCTGAGGCGGGCGGCGGCCAGTTCGATGGCCAGCGGCAGGCCGTCCAGGCGGCGGCAGATCTCCGCGCAGGCCTCCGGCTCGCTGTCCGGATCGTAGCCGGGGCGGGCGGTGGCGGCGCGCTCGGCGAGCAGGCGCAGCGCCACGGGCGCGGGCAGCGGCTCGACCGGCAGCACGCTCTCGCCGGGCACGCCGAGCGGTTCGCGGCTGGTGGCGAGCACGGTGAGACCGGGGCACTCGACGAGCAGGGTGGCGGCGAGGTCGGCGGCCGCCTGGATCAGGTGCTCGCAGTTGTCGAGGACGAGCAGCATCCGGCGGTGGGCGCAGTGCTCGACCAGTCGGCGCAGCGGCTCCTCGGCGCGCTTCTCGATCACGTCGGCGACGAGGCTGCTACTGCTGTGGAGGACCATCTCGCGCAGCCCGAGGGCGGAGACCACGGCGGCGGGGACGGCGTCCGGACTCTCCAGCGGGGCGAGTTCGGCCACCCAGACGCCCTCCGGCCAGCGGCCGGCGGCGAGTTCGGCCCGGCCGGCCTCCACCGCGAGGCTGGTCTTGCCGGAGCCGCCGGGGCCGGTCAGGGTGACCAGCCGGCCGGCCGTCAGGAGTTCGCGCAGGCCGGCCAGGTCGCTCTCACGGCCGACGAAGCTGGTCAGCCGGCCGCGCAGGTTGCCCGCGGCGCGCGGGGGCTCGGGAGCGGGTGCGGCTGCGGGGGCGGATGCCGGCGCCGGGGCGGGTGCCGGCGCCGGGGCGGGTGCCGTCGGAGTCGGCGACGGTATCCGCACCGGCTCGGCGGAGGCGAGCAACTCGGCGTACAGGGACTGGAGTCGGCGCCCCGGGTCGACGCCGAGCTCCTCCGCCAGGGCGCGCCTGGTCCGCTCGTAGTGGCGCAGCGCCTCCGCGGTGCGCCCGCTCTCGTGCAGCGCCCGGAGCATCAGCAGTTGCAGCGGTTCGTCCAGCGGCTGCCGTTCGCACAGCTCGGCGAGTTCGGCGACCAGCTCGGCGGCCCGGCCGAGTCCGAGGTCGGCGGTGATCCGGTGGCGGCGGGCCTCCTCGCGCTGGGCCTCCAGCCGGGCGGCGGGCCCGGTGCGGTCGGGCAGGTCGGCCAGGGCCGGGCCGCGCCAGAGGGCGAGCGCGGCGCGCAGCCGCTCGGCGGCGAGGCCGTGGTCGCCGGCGTCCAGGGCTCGCCGGCCCTCCGCGCTCAGCCGCTGGAAGTCGGCGACGTCGGTGGCCGGGTCGGTCAGCCAGTACCCGGCGGGGCCGGAGCCGATCCGGTCCCGGCCGACGGTGCGGCGCAGCCGGCCGACCAGGGTCTGCAGCGCCGCCGAGGAGTCCTGCGGCGGCTCGGCGTCCCACACCTCGTCCACCAGCTGGTCGGCCGGGACGGGCCGGCCCTGGCGCAGGACCAGCGCGGTGAGCAGGGCCCGCAGCCTGGCCCCGCCGAGCGGGACCGGTGTGCCGTCGTCGTGGTGGGCCGTGGTCGTCCCGAGGATGCCGTAGTACACCGGTCCATTCTGGTCGATGGGCGACGCCGGGGCCGCACAATTGTGCTGGCTCGCCCGCTGCGGCCCGGGCGACGGAACCGCCGGCGAGCCCTCGGACGTTCACGGGGCACGGCTTGTCCGGCCACCGGCCCGCCCGGCATGATCGGCCCTGCCGGTCTTCCCCTTCCCCTGCCCACGGAGCACCCCACCATGACCTTCGCCGCCACGCCGCGATCCCGCAGCGAGGACCGCCGGATCAGCCCGGTGTTCTGGGTGCTCCTCGCCGTCCTCGGCACGTCCGCCTGGTCGGTGTACGCCGGCTACGGCAACGTCCGCTTCGGCGTGTTCCTGTTCGTGGTCGCGGGGTGGATGGTGTCGCTCTGCCTGCACGAGTACGCCCACGCGCGCACCGCGCTGCACGGCGGCGACATCACCGTCGGCGCCAAGGGCTACCTCACGCTCAACCCGCTGAAGTACACCAACGTGCTGCTCAGCATCGTCCTGCCGCTCGTCATCATGATCATCTCCGGCTTCGGCCTGCCCGGCGGCTCGGTGTGGATCGAGCGGCACCGGATCCAGGGGCGGCTCAAGCACAGCCTGATCTCGGCGGCCGGGCCGCTGGTCAACGTGGTGTTCGCCGTGGTGTTGCTGGTCCCGGTCGGCGCGGGCTGGCTGGACGACTCGACGCTGCACGCCACGTACTACGGCTACGAGGAGCAGGCCTCGCCGTTCGCCTGCGCGCTCGGCTTCCTCGGCCTGCTGCAGCTCAGCGCGGCCCTGCTGAACCTGCTGCCGGTGCCCGGCCTGGACGGCTACGGGATCGTCGAGCCGTGGCTCTCGGCCAAGACCCGGCGCGCGGTGGAGCCGTTCGCGCCGTACGGGATGCTCGCGGTGTTCGCGCTGCTGTGGCAGCCCGAGGTGAACTCGTTCTTCTTCGGCATCGTCCACGACCTGATGAACCTGTTCGGCGTGGACACCGACTACGCGACGGTCGGGCGGTACCTGTTCAGCTTCTGGAAGAGCTAGGCCTGCTCGGCGGCGGCCGCAGCGGCGAGCTTCTCCTTGCGGCGGTTCATCCACAGCACGTTGCTCGCCACGCCGGCCAGCGGCAGCCAGATCAGCCCGATCCAGAAGCCCGCGAGCACCGAGACGACGGCGGCCGCCAGCGCGAGGACGGTGACGATCAGGGCGATGAGGGACGTGCGAGGCATGACGCGGGGCTCCTAGGCGGGTGGGGCGGACGGCCGGGTTGCGACCGCCCCCCATTGTCGCCGACCTCACCCCCGGGCGAGGCCCAGGGGGAGGCCGACACGGCGTCCGCCGGTCACCCGCCGGTCACACGTCGGTGACCCGCAGGCCCGCGTGAGCCTTGTAGCGGCGGTTGACCGAGATCAGGTTGGCCACCAGCGCCTCCACCTGGTGGGCGTTGCGCAGCCGGCCCGCGAAGACGCCCCGCATGCCGGGGATCAGGCCAGCGAGCGCCCGCACCACGTCGGTGGCGGCCCGGTCGTCGCCGAGCACCATGACGTCGGTGTCGATCCGCTCGACCGACTCGTCCTGGAGCAGCACCGCCGAGAGGTGGTGGAAGGCGGCGGTGACCCGGGAGTCCGGCAGCAGCGCGGCGGCCTGCTCGGCGGCGCTGCCCTCCTCCGGCTTCAGCGCGTACGCGCCCTGCTTGTCGAAGCCCAGCGGGTTGACGCAGTCGACGACGATCTTTCCGGCCAGTTCCTCCCGCAGCGAGCTCAGGGTGGCGGCGTGGCCGTCCCACGGGACGGCCACGATCACCACGTCGCTCTCCCGGGCGACAGTGGCGTTGTCGGCACCGCGCACGCCGACGCCCAGCTCGGCGGCCGAGGCCTCGGCCCGGGCCGCGTCCCGGGAACCGATGATCACCTGCTGGCCGGCCTTGGCCAGCCGCAGGGCCAGGCCCCGCCCCTGGTCGCCGGTGCCGCCGAGGACACCGACCACCAGCTGCGAGACGTCCGGCACGTCGTGGGCCGGGTTTGTCGCTGAATCGAGGGAAGTCATGGGCCGATCCTGCCAAATCCCCGGCCGGGCGCGACATTCTGGGCCGCATGGACGCGGTGAGAGTTTCGGCACTCCGGCAGCGGCTGGCGGGCACCGGCTGGCTGGAGGCGGCCGGGGGCTTCGCCGCCACGCTGCGGCGTTCGGTGGAGCGGCGCGGGGCGGGCGAGCTGCTGCTGGTCGGCACGGAGGTGTACGAGCCCTGGCACCTGGCCGCCCACCTGGCGGACGAGGCGGCCTGGTCGGCCGTGCCCCGGCTGGCCCCCACCCTGCTGCGGCACCGGCCCCCCGCGGCCGCCCCCGCCCACCTGGCGCACGGCCTGCCACGGCTCGGCGAAGCCCGGCGCGGGGCCACCGTCCTGGTGGTGGCGCCCGGGGCGGCCGGCGCCCCGCTGCTGGAGCGGGTGCAGGACGCCCGCAGGCACGGCGCGACCGTCCTCGCGCTCGACGGCGCCGCCCCGGGGGCGCCGGGCGAGCTCGGGGGGATCGCCCATGAACGGCTGGCCGTGGGCACCGCCGACGAGGAGCCCTTCGACCTAGCCCAGCACCTGGTCAGCGCGGCCGCCGGGCAGCCCGCCGGGCGCCGCTCCGTCCTGGACCGGCTGGCCGAACTCGCCGGGCGGCTGACCGCGGCACCCGCGCTCAGCCGCTGGTGAAAAACCCGTTGCGGGGGCCGGACGGCCGTCCGAGGATGGTGGTCCGTGAACGACGACGAACCGGCGCATACCGGTCGGCTGCGCACCCTGCTCGGCTCCCTGACGCCCGATCTGTCCCCGTGGCGCGCCTCGCGCGACTTCCGCTACCTGTGGACGTCCGGCTGCGTCACCAGCTTCGGCAGCTTCCTGACGTACGTCGCCGTCCCGATGCAGATCAAGGACCTCACCGGGTCCTCCTTCGCGGTCGGCCTGATCGGCGCGGTCGAACTCGTTCCGCTGATCGTCTTCGGCCTCTGGGGCGGCGCGCTCGCCGACGCCCTGGACCGGCGCAAGCTGGTGCTGCGCTCGGAGGCCGCGCTCGGCCTGCTCGCCGCACTGCTGCTGCTCAACGCCCTGCTGCCGCATTCGCTGCTCTGGCCGGTCTACCTCGTCGCCGCGCTGGTCGCCGCCTGCGACGGCCTGCAGCGGCCGGCGCTCGACTCGCTGCTGCCGCGGATCGTCGCGCACCAGCACATGCCCGCGGCCTTCGCCCTCAAGTCCCTCTACCACAACGTGGCTTCGGTGGCCGGGCCGGCGCTGGCCGGGGTCGTGGTGGCCTTCTCCGGAGTGCGGACCGCGTACGCACTGGACGTGCTCACCTTCGCCGTCTCGTTGCTGCTGCTGGTCCGGATCAGGGCGGTGCCCCCGCCCACCGGGGCCGAGCGCCCGTCCGTGCGGGCGGTGCTCACCGGGGTGCGGTACGCGTGGAGCCGCAAGGACCTGCTGGGCACCTACGCGATCGACACCCTCGCCATGCTGTTCGCCTTCCCGGTGGCCGTCTTCCCCTTCCTCGCCACCGAACTGGGCGCGGACTGGGCGCTCGGCCCGATGTACGCGGCCTCCGCCGTCGGCGGGCTGCTGGTCGGCGCGACCAGCGGCTGGACGTCCAGGATCCACCGGCACGGGCGGCTGCTGGTGGCCGCCGCGGTCGGCTGGGGCGCGGCCATGGCGCTGGCCGGGCTGTCCGGGAACGTCTGGGTGGTGCTGATCGGGCTGGCACTGGCCGGCGGCGCCGACGAGATCAGCGGGATCGCCCGCGCGACCATGTGGAACCAGTCCATCCCGGACGCGGTCCGCGGCCGGATGGCCGGCGTCGAACTGCTCAGCTACTCCGTCGGCCCCCAGCTGGGACAGGTCCGGGCGGGCACCATGGCCGGGCTGGTCGGCGTGCGGGCCGCCGTCTGGAGCGGTGGCCTGGCCTGCGTGGTCGCCGTCCTCGCGGTCGCCGCCGCGCTGCCCCGGCTGCTCGCGTACGACGACCGCACCGACCCCCACGCCGCGGCGGTCCGGGCCGAGCACGAGCGGGCGGAGCGGGAGCGGGCCGCCGCTGCCACGACCGCCGCCGCCGAGGCCTGACCGGACCGGGCGGCGGCCGGCCACCGGGGTCGCGCCGGCCGGGCCGGCCGGGCGGTCCCCGCGGCCCCGGCTACTCCGCCTCGCCCTCCGGCTTGTCCGTCCACCGCGGGTCGTTCTGCCACTCGCGGTTGCGCTCGTCGGCGATCTGCAACGCGTGGGCGGCCTCCTCCGGGCTGCCGTACGGGCCGAGGCGGTCCTTGGCCGGACACTCCGGGCCCTCCTCGACCTTCCCGTGCTTGATGCAGTAGAACCACTCACCGGGCTTGCCGGTCGGCTTGCGGTGGAATCCCAGTGGCATGACGCCCTCCCGTCCAGACATAGGGTCGATACTGATCATTCCCGCGCCCGGACCCATCCGCACACCGCCCGGGGCCACGGGGCCCGGCGGCTAGACTCGCCGCCATGGCTCTCGTACCCGGCATCCAGTCCCCCACCCGCAAGGTCCCGGCGCACATCGCGCGCCCCGAGTACGTCGGGCGGCCCGCCCCGACGCCGTACACCGGGCCCGAGGTGCAGACCGCCGAGACGATCGAGAAGATGCGGATCGCGGGCGGGATCGCCGCCCGGGCGATGGCGGAGGCGGCCAAGCTGATCGCGCCCGGGGTCACCACCGACGCGCTGGACGCCGTCGCCCACGAGTACATGTGCGACCACGGCGCCTACCCGTCCGACCTCGGCTACCGGGGCTTCCCCAAGTCGATCTGCACCTCGGTGAACGAGGTGATCTGCCACGGCATCCCGGACTCGACGGTGCTGCAGGACGGCGACATCGTCAACATCGACGCCACCGCCTACATCCACGGGGTGCACGGCGACCTTAACGCCACCTACCTGGTCGGCGACGTGGACGAGGAGTCCCGGCTGCTGGTCGAGCGCACCCGGGAGTCCCTCGACCGGGCGATCAAGGCGGTCAAGCCCGGCCGGCAGATCAACGTCATCGGCCGGGTCATCGAGTCCTACGCCAAGCGCTTCGGCTACGGCGTGGTGCGGGACTTCACCGGACACGGCATCAACACGTCGTTCCACTCCGGCCTGATCATCCCGCACTACGACAGCGAGCGGGCCACCGAGGTGATCAAGCCGGGCATGACCTTCACCATCGAGCCGATGCTGACCCTGGGCACCTACGACTACGAGATCTGGCCGGACGGCTGGACGGTCGTCACCAAGGACCGCAAGCGCACCGCCCAGTTCGAGCACACCCTGGTCGTCACGGCGGACGGCGCGGAGATCCTCACCCTGCCGTGACCCCGGCCGTCAGCCGATGAGCCACTGCTCCTCGGCCACCGCGCCCACCTCGGTGCAGGCGTCGGTGAGCACGTCCAGGACGCGCAGCGGGTCCGGCAGCGGCTGCTCGGGCCCGCGCAGCCACCGCACCTCGGAGCCGTCCGGCAGCGCGGCCGGCGGCAGCAGGGTGTACGAGCCGCGGCAGTGCCAGCGCAGGCCGGGGTGCTCGGACATGGTGTCCGGGGTGGAGTCGAGCGCGCTCGGCCACCACTCGTCCTCGTCCTGGGGGGTGCCGCGGGTGGCGGTGAAGAAGAGGTAGCGGTCCTCGCCGACGGCGGCGACCGGACCCTCGACGCCCAGCGCGGTCAGCCGCTCCAGCGCCAGCCGTCCGGCTTCGGCCGGGACGTCCAGCACGTCGTGCACCCGGCCGGTGGCGGTGACGAAGTTGGCGTGGGGGTCGCGGGAGAGCCAGCGGGAGAGCTGGTCGGGGTCGGTGGTGGCCTGGGTCTGCCAGGCGAAGGAGACCGGGTGCTGGGCCGGCGCCGGACAGGCCACCCGGTCGCAGGAACACCGGTACCCGGCCGGATGGGCGGCGGGCGCCAGCGGGAATCCGGCGCGCACCGCGCCGAGCAGCTGATCCAGTCTGGCGGCCGGGTCCGGGCCGCCCGGGCGGGCCCGCTGTCGCTCACGCTTCTGCCACCAGGTCGTCCACCTGCTGCCGGCTTCCATCGGGCCCCTTCCGCGCACTGCCGTGCCTGGTGCGACACAGCGTTCGACGTACCACTCCGACGCAACGCACAGCGCCCCCCGCTGCTTCCCGGAAGGTGCTCGGCCCTGCTGTCCGCGCCCCGCCGACCGAGGCCCGGGGTCACCGGACGGCCGACGCCCGGGTCACGGTACGAAGTCGCGGCAGCACGCTGTCCGCGCCGGTTCCGGCCGGAGGGCACGGCGATCCGCGCCTCGCCCGGCCCGTACGGGGCCCGCTGACCCGGGGTGGACCCCGAGGGCGTACAGGAAGGATAAGGGTGCGCGGGGCCTCCGGATGACCGGGGGCGGTGCCTCGCCGGTCACACTCCGGCCACCGGGCCCTCACCGGGCCTCCCCTTCGCGGTGCTCCCGCCGTGACCGCCGTGCGGGGATGAGACCCTGGAGGGATGAAGAGCGCGGACACCGAATTCGTCGGCGGCCCCCTGGACGGGAAGGTCCTCCCGATCCCCCTGGGGCCGATGCTGGGCGTGCCGAAGAAGTACAAGGTGCCGGTCCCCGCGCACGGCGACTCCCCCGCGCGCACACTGGTGTACGTCCGGAGCAAGCAGGTCCGCGGCCTGAGCTGGTTCTGGCGCTACGAGTACGACGAGGCGGCCACCGCCAAGGCCTCCGGCTGACGGGCCGCCCGCCGCGTCCCCCTCATCGCCTCCCCGGGAGGTCCGCATGGCCAGAGCGGTACGGCGTCCCGTTCGCCACCATCGGAGCCGCGCGCAGGCGGTCGCCCACCACAACCGGCAGGTCGCCTGGACCACCGGGGTGCTGCTGCTGGTGGTCTGCCTCTACACCGTGACGATCGGGCCGGACGGCTGGCTCTGGTTCGCCTGGGCGGTGCTGCTGCTCGCCTGCGTGGCCCTGTTCGTCGTCCGGCCCTGAACCCGGGAGCCGTCCGCTCCGCCCGGCTCCCGGGATCGGCCGGGTCCGCAGGGTTTGCAGCTTCCCGTCGCCCCCCTGCGCCGGTCAGTCATCCTCGGCGAGGATCAGGTACAGCTTCTTCCGGGCCTCGGTCAGCACCGCCAGGCCCTTGGCGCGCTGCGCCTCGGTGCCGGTCCGCATGACCTGCTGGACGGCCTGCCCGACGGCGGCGAGCGCCTGGCCCACCTCCTGGACCGCCTCCCAGTCGGCCTCCCGACCGGCCTCCGCCCACGGCTCCGCCGGCCCGGCCTCGGCCTCGGCGCGGCCCGCCTCGGTGAGCGAGACCAGCCGCTTGCCGCCGACCTCCTCCGCGGTGATCAGCCCCTCCTCCTCCAGCAGCTGGAGGTTCGGGTAGATCGAGCCCGGGCTGGGCCGCCAGGCCCCGCCGGTCCGCTCGGTGATCTCGGCGATCATCTCGTAGCCGTGCATCGGCCGCTCCTTGAGCAGCGCCAGCAGCGACGCCCGGACGTCACCGCGCCGAGCCCGACCGCCGCGCCGCCCGTGCGGGCCGCCCCGCCGGGCCCCGTGGCCGGCGAAGCCGTGCCCGAACGGCCCGCCCCGCGGCGGCCCGAACCCGCCGAAGGCCTCCCGCCCCTCGAAGCCCTCCCCGGGCATCCCCCGGAACTCCGGGCCCGGCCCACGGCGCCGTCCGCCACCGCGCGGACCCTCTCCACGAAATCGCATTCCTGAGCGCATGGCGCTCACCTCCTTGTTCGTCGAAACGGTCGAGTTACTGTCTCGATAGTTCGACGATATATCGGTGACTGTCGCTCGTCAACGGATCCCGACACGGACCTGCCGCACGGCTCGGGCGGGGGTCAGCGGATACGGTGACGGGCATGGCCGGTGAACGAGACCTTGCGACCCTGTTGCGCGGGATGCGCCCGCGGCTCCACCCGGGGCGGTACGTCTACTGCACGCTCCCCGCGAGGGTGCCCGCCGGGATGCGGCCGGTGGTGACCGTCGCCGAGCCCGAGGGGGTCACGGTGGTCGTCGCCCAGGAGGAGGCGGACGCGCTCGGGCTGCGCTACGCGTACGTGGCGGCGTGGATCACCCTGGAGGTCCACTCGGCGCTGGAGGCCGTCGGGCTGACCGCCGCCGTGGCCGGGCGGCTCGCCGAGGAGGGGATCAGCTGCAACATGGCGGCCGGGTTCCACCACGACCACCTGTTCGTCGCCGCCGACGACGCCGAGCGGGCCGTGCGCGCCCTGGAGGAGCTCGCCGCCCGTTCCGCCTGACGGTGGCGCCGGGTGGCCGCCGCCGACCGCCCCTTCGACACTGGAGGGAGCCGCCCCGCCTGGGCCGGCCCCACCGGAAGGAGACGGCCGCCATGGCCACCTGTGTCACCTGCGGCAACGACTACTGGCTCGCCTTCGAGATCAAGACGGTCACCGGCGACAGCTACACCTTCGACAGCTTCGAGTGCGCGATGGAGAAGCTCGCGCCCCGCTGCGAGCAGTGCAACGTCCGCATCGTCGGCCACGGCGTCGAAGTGGCCGGCATGTTCTTCTGCTGCGCCAACTGCGCCCGCGTCAACGGCGGCCTCGGCGAACAGATCCGGGACGCCGTCGGCTCCCGCCCCGCCTAGGCCCGTCCGGCGCGACGCCCTGATGCGAAGGCCCTCCGGCCCGCTCGGTGAGCGGGTTCGCCGGTCGAGGCCATCGAGGTGGACCCGTCGGGTTCGCTCGCCC
>NZ_JBEPAK010000111.1:0-22217 GCF_040298565.1 Kitasatospora sp. NPDC001539
GGCCCGGTCCGGCGCGCTCAGGGTGTGCAGGGTGGCGCCGAGGTTGAGCACGCTCGCCTCGTACGGGCCCGCGGCAACGAGCGGCCGCGGCACCCCGCAGCCGGGCCACCCGGTCGGACACGCCCCAGGCGGTGACCCGCCAGAGCGCCTCGAACACGATGTTGCGGCTCATCTTGGACGCACCCAGCTCGCGCTCCACGAAGGTGATCGGCACCTCGGCGACCTTGAACCCGGCCTTCACCGTGCGCCAGGCCAGGTCCACCTGGAAGCAGTACCCGGCCGAGGCCACCTCGTCCATGCCCAGCCCGAGCAGCGTCTCCCTGCGGAAGGCCCGGTAGCCGCCGGTGACGTCCCGGATCGGCACGCCCAGCATCAGGCGCGAGTAGGTCGAGCCGCCGCGCGAGAGCAGCAGCCGCGACTTGGGCCAGTTCACCACCCGGCCGCCCGGCACCCAGCGCGAACCCAGCACCAGGTCGGCGCCGCGCAGCGCGCTCAGCAGCCGGTCCAGCTCCTCGGGCTGGTGCGAGCCGTCCGCGTCCATCTCGACCAGGACGTCGTAGCCGTTGTCGACGCCCCAGCGGAACCCCGCGAGGTAGGCGGCGCCCAGGCCCTCCTTGCCCTTGCGGTGCATGACGTGGACGTTGTGGTCCTCGGCGGCCAGCTTGTCGGCCAGCTCGCCGGTGCCGTCGGGGCTGTTGTCGTCGGCGACCAGCACGTGCGCCTCGGGCACCGAGGCACGGACCCGGCCGACGATCCGCTCGACGTTCTCCGCCTCGTTGTAGGTCGGGATGATCACCAGGACCCTGCCGAGATCAGCAAAACTCTGCTGGTTCACGGTCACGTACAAACCTCTCGGCCGATGGCGGGGGGCATCAGAACACCGTCGCCCGCACTCTGGAACGCGGCCCCGCCGACAGCCGCCGACGGGTCGACCACGGTGGACACGCTGTGCGGGGCGGGGACTACTGCGTCCTGGCATCCTACTACCGCGCCCGGGAACCGCCCGTCCGGCCACGGCACTCCCACCCGACGACGACCGTTTCCCCGCACGAGGAGCGGGTGGGCTAGGGTCGATGCCCTTGCCCTTTTGCCCGTGCCCGGACCCGCCCGCACCGCCGGGCCGCCCCCGGCGACCCGGCACACCCGCCCAGACAGCGAAGGAGTAGGACCGCGCGCATGGACAGGCTCGTCAACACCGTCCGCCCGTACGCCTGGGGGTCGCTCACGGCCCTGCCCGAGCTGCTGGGACAGGAGCCGACCGGGGAACCGCAGGCCGAGCTGTGGATGGGCGCCCACCCCGGCGACCCGTCCCGAGCCGACCGCGGCGCGGGCCCGCAGCGGCTGGACGAGCTGATCGCGGCCGACCCCGAGGGCGAGCTCGGCGCGGCGAGCGTGGCCAAGTTCGGCCCGACGCTGCCCTTCCTGTTCAAGGTGCTCGCCGCCGGCGCCCCGCTGTCCATCCAGGCCCACCCCACCCCGGACCAGGCCCGGGCCGGCTTCGCCGCCGAGAACGCCCTCGGGATCCCGCTGGACGCCCCCGAACGCAGCTACCGCGACGACAACCACAAGCCCGAAATGGTCTGCGCGCTCGGCGAGTTCGAGGGCCTGTGCGGTTTCCGCCGCCCCGCCGAGGCGGCCGGGCTGATGGCCGGGCTCGCGGCGCCGGGGCTGGACCCGCTGATCGACCTGCTGAGCGTCGAGGACGAGTCCGAGGCGCTGCGCGCCACCCTGGCCGCCGTCCTCACCATGGACGACGGGACCGCCGCGAAGACCGTCCGGGAGACGGCCGAGGCGCTGGCGGCGCGCGACACCGCCGATCCGGACTCCGACTACGCCCCGTACGCCCGGATCGCCGAGGACTTCCCCCAGGACCGCGGCCTGATCGCCGCCCTGCTGCTCAACCACGTCCGGCTGCGCGCCGGCGAGGCGCTCTACCTGGGCGCCGGCGTGCCGCACGCCTACCTCTCCGGCGTCTGCGTCGAGCTCCAGGCCAACTCGGACAACGTGCTGCGGGCCGGCCTCACCCCGAAGCACATCGACGTGCCGGAGCTGCTGAAGGTCGTGGTCTTCGAACCGGACGCCGCCCGGATCGTCCGGCCCGTCCCGGTCGACGCCACCCCCGGCGAGCAGCTCTACCCCGTCCCGATCGACGAGTTCCGGCTCTCCCGCTTCGAGTTGGACGGCGTCGAGCGCGAGATCGACGGCCGCACCCCGCAGATCCTGCTCTGCACCGAGGGTGCGGTACGGCTCACCGCCGCCGACAGCACCACCCTGGACCTCGCCCGCGGCCAGTCCGCCTTCCTCCCGGCGACCGGCGCCCCGACCCGCGTCCGCGGCACCGGCAGCACGCTCTTCCGCGCCACCGTCACCGTCTGACCGCGGCCCCCGCGCCGGTACGACGAAGGGCTCGCCCCCCGAGCAGGGGGCGAGCCCTTCGCGCATCCGGTCAACGGCCCCGCGGCCCCGGACCGGACGCGCCGACCTCGACCGGCACCGGCTCGGGCTCCACGGCGCGGACGGCGGCGTCCCCGGCCGCACCGGCCGGCCGTACCGGGTCCTCCGTCGGCCACCGCCGCTCGACGGCCTTCAGCACCTTGCGGCCCAGCTTCTGCCCGGGCATCTCGACCAGCTTGTAGAGCAGGTAGCTCGCGATCAGCACCACGGCGAGGTACTCGGCCGTCCAGAGCACCTTCCCGCCGGTGGTGGGCGGCACCTTGGCCACGTGCAGCAGCGGCTGGATGGTCCGCACCAGCGGGATGTGCAGCAGGTAGACCGAGAAGCTGACCGCCCCCAGCCAGGTCAGCGCCCGCGGGAAGCGCTTGCGCCGCAGCGCCATGGCCGCACCGAAGGTGACCCAGGCCGCCAGGTAGGCGCCCGACCAGGCCATCCAGCCGGAGGTCCAGGTGTGCTGCTCCATGCCGTCGCGGTTGTACATCCAGCCGACCGCGACCCCGGCCATGAGGACGAAGCCGCAGCAGAGCCAAGCCTGGAGCCGGTCGATCTGCCGGTGCTCGGCGCGGTACAGCACGGTGCCGGCGAACATCGTCGCGAAGATCATGAAGGACTCGAAGGCGGGGGCCCGGCTGTTGTTGTAGACGAGCACCAGCCCGAGGCCGGCCAGCAGCACCGCGCCGATCCGGGTCAGCGCGGGGCGCCCGCTCAGCATGCAGGCGAAGCCCATGAGGACGATCAGGGTCGCCGACCAGACCAGGCCCCGGGTGGAGGTGACGTCCCGGGTCAGCGTCATCGGCGCGATCGCCGTGCCGAGGAGCAGCGCCACCCCCGCGAAGCCGACCGCGATCGGGCCGCTGCGGCGGTGCCAGCCCATGGTGAACAGGGCGGTCACCAGGTAGTAGAAGACCATCTCGTAGCAGAGCGTCCAGGTGACGTTCAGGGCGTTCCAGACGCCCAGCAGGTCCTGGAGCATGATGCCGTTGGCGGCCACGGCCACGTAGTTGTGCCCGGTGGCGAAGAGCGCGACCGAGCCGTCACCCTTCGGGATGATGGCCAGCGCCACCGCGATGGCGATGATCACCGGTGGCCACAGCCGGAAGAGCCGACCGATCCAGAACGCCCGCACGTCCCCGCGGCGCTCCAGGGAGGCCGGGATGATGTAGCCGCTGACCAGGAAGAACAGCATGACCCCGTAGAGGCCGAGGTCCCCGTGCCACCAGATGAAGGCGGCCACCGGCTCCGGCAGCATCTTCAGGACGTCGAAGTGGTGCAGGGCGACCACGAGGGCGGCCACACCGCGGAGCGCGTCGAGCCAGCCCAGCCTGGCGGCTGATCCACCGGCCCGGGCCTTCGTGCTTCCCCCGGCCCGGCGGACGGTCAGCTGTCGTATCGTCTTCACGGCAGGGACAGTAGTCCATCGGGCACGGTCGTTCCCCCGCAAGCGCCCGGCGGGAACCCCCGGAGGTTCCCTAGTCCCGGGTCATGTCGACGAAGCGCGAGTAGTGGCCCTGGAAGGCCACCGTGATGGTGGCGGTCGGGCCGTTGCGGTGCTTGGCGACGATCAGGTCGGCCTCGCCCGCGCGCGGCGACTCCTTCTCGTACGCGTCCTCGCGGTGCAGCAGGATGACCATGTCGGCGTCCTGCTCGATCGAGCCGGACTCGCGCAGGTCCGAGACCATCGGCCGCTTGTCGGTGCGCTGTTCCGGGCCACGGTTCAGCTGGGAGAGCGCGATGACCGGGATCTCCAGCTCCTTGGCCAGCAGCTTGAGGTTCCGGGACATGTCCGAGACCTCCTGCTGACGGCTCTCGGCCCGGCGGGAGCCGCCGGACTGCATCAGCTGGAGGTAGTCGATGACGACCAGCTTGAGGTCGTTGCGCTGCTTGAGGCGGCGGCACTTGGCGCGGATCTCCATCATCGACAGGTTCGGCGAGTCGTCGATGTAGAGCGGGGCGTTGGAGACGTCCGGCATCCGGCGGGCGACCCGCGTCCAGTCGTCGTCCGTCATGTTGCCGGAGCGCATGTGGTGCAGCGCGACCCGGGCCTCGGCGGAGAGCAGGCGCATGGCGATCTCGTTGCGGCCCATCTCGAGCGAGAAGATCACGCTCGGCAGGCCGTTGTGGATCGAGCAGGCCCGGGCGAAGTCCAGCGCGAGGGTGGACTTGCCCATCGCGGGGCGGGCCGCGATGACGATCATCTGGCCGGGGTGCAGTCCGTTGGTGAGCTGGTCGAAGTCGGCGAAGCCGGTGGGCACGCCGGACATCTGGCCCTGCCGGGAGCCGATCGCCTCGATCTCGTCGAGGGCGCCCTCCATGATGTCCGACAGCGGCGCGTAGTCCTCGTTGGTGCGCTGCTCGGTGACGGCGTAGATCTCCGCCTGGGCGGCGTTGACGATCTCGTCCACGTCGCCCTCCGCCGCGTAGCCCATGCCGGCGATCCGGGTGCCGGCCTCGACCAGCCGGCGCAGCACGGCCCGCTCGTGGACGATCTGGGCGTAGTACTCGGCGTTGGCGGCGGTCGGGACGGAGTTGACCAGGGTGTGGAGGTAGGAGGCGCCGCCGACGCGCTGCAGCTCGCCGCGCTTGGTCAGCTCGCCGGCCACGGTGATCGGGTCGGCCGGCTCGCCGCGGGCGTAGAGGTCGAGGATCGCGCCGTGGATCAGCTCGTGCGCGGGCCGGTAGTAGTCGGCGGGCTTGAGCACCTCGACGACGTCGGCGATGGCGTCCTTGGAGAGCAGCATGCCGCCCAGGACGGACTGCTCGGCGGCGAGGTCCTGCGGGGGAACGCGCTCGAAGCCGTCGACGCCGCCGCCACCGTCCTCGCGGCGGTCGCGGTCCTCCCGGCGGTCACCCTTCTTGCCGTTGTTGCTGAAGCCGTTGTTGTTGAAGCCGCCGCCGCCCTTGCGGAAGCCCTCGTCCCGGCCGCCGCCCTGGCCGCTCCGGTTGCGGGTGACGGGGAGCCGGTCGCTCGGGCCGTCCGGGAAGGGTGCGCCGTCGAACGCGCTCACCGGGAACGGGTCCTCTGCGGTCGGCCAGTCCTCCTCCGGCGGCGGGGCGTCGTGGTCGTCGTACTGGGGGCCGGTCACGCGTGTTCCCCGATCAGCGAGTCGTGCGAGTTGGAGCTGGGCCTTGCCGGTGGCTGGGTGGAGCGGAGCCGCTCCTCTTTGTACGCCACGGCACCGACAAATCGGACGCCGGGGCGGTGGGAGTGTCGGGCGGACGGCCCACGCTAAGGCGCCGGAAGCCCCTGCGCCAAGGCGGTTATCCACAGGGGGTGTGGATGAGCGGCCCTGGCCTGTGGAGAACTGCCGCAAAGCTGTGGACACCCCTGTGGAAGGGTCTGTGGATAACCGGACGATCGCCCCGCTGTCAACCGGCTGACCTGCGGTTACCTCTTTCCGGGCCTGTGCATGAGAAATTCTTCACACGCCACCGGGGGACTGTGGGCGCCCGGCGGCCGAAGCTCCTCGCTCAAGGTTTCGAGTAACGGCTGCCAATGGCTAGCGGTCGTTACCTGTGGATGAGTACCCTGGAGCCCATGACCGCCGCCCCCACCGTGCCGCCCCCCGGGCGCCGGCACGACCGCGAGATCCTCGCCCTGGCCGTGCCGGCCTTCGGCGCGCTGGTCGCCGAGCCGCTGTTCCTGCTGGCCGACTCGGCGATCGTCGGCCACCTCGGCACCTCCCAGCTCGCCGGGGTCGGCGTGGCCTCCGCCGCACTCTCCACCGCGACCGGGGTGTTCGTCTTCCTCGCCTACGCCACCACCGCCGCGGTCGCCCGCAGGATCGGCGCCGGGGACCGCCGGGGCGCCGTCCAGCAGGGCGTCGACGGACTGTGGCTCGCCCTCGGCCTTGCCGTCCCGGTGGTCCTGTTCACCCTGCTGCTCGCACCCTGGGTGGCCGACCTGCTGGGTGCCTCGCCCACCGCCGCGCCGTACACGGTGACCTACCTGCGGATCAGTTCCCTGGGCATCCCGGCGATGCTGCTGGTGATGGCCGCCACCGGCGTGCTGCGCGGCCTCCAGGACACCCGCACCCCGCTGCTGGTGGCCGTCGCGGGCTTCGCCGCCAACATCGGGCTGAACGCCGGGCTGGTGTACGGCGCCGGGCTCGGCGTGGCCGGCTCGGCCTGGGGGACGGTGCTGGCGCAGACCGGGATGGCCGCCGTCTACCTGGCCGTGGTGGTCCGCGGCGCCCGCCGGGAGCGGGCGTCGTTGCGGCCGGACGCGGCGGGCATCCGGGCCGGCGCCAGGGCGGGCGGCCCGCTGCTGGTCCGGACGGTCAGCCTGCGCGCGGTGCTGATGATCGCCACCGCGGTGGCCGCCCGGCTCGGCGACGACCAGGTGGCCGCGCACCAGATCACCATGACGCTGTTCAACTTCCTGGCCTTCGCGCTGGACGCCATCGCGATCGCCGGGCAGGCCATCATCGGCCGCTACCTGGGCGCCTCGGACGTGCCGGGAGCCAAGGCGGCGACCCGGCGGATGGTCGAGTGGGGCATCGGTTCCGGGGTGGTGCTGGGCCTGCTGGTGGTGCTCGCCCGGCCGCTGTACGTCCCGCTCTTCACACCCGACCCGGCGGTGCAGGGGCAGCTGGACACCGCCCTGCTGCTGCTCGCGCTCAGCCAGCCGGTGTCCGGCCTGGTCTTCGTGCTGGACGGCGTGCTGGTGGGCGCCGGGGACGGGCCGTACCTGGCCCGGGCCGCCCTCGCCACCCTGGCGGTCTTCGTCCCGGTGGCGGTCGCGGTGCCGGCCACCGGCACCGGGCTGGCCGGGCTCTGGTGGGCGATGAACCTGTTCATGCTGGTCCGCGCGGTGTTCCTGGTGGCCCGCGCCCGCGGCGGCCGCTGGCTGGTCACCGGGGCCGTCCGCTCCTGACCGCCGGTTCCGGGAACGACCGAGGGCCGGACTCCCCGGGGGGAGTCCGGCCCTCAGGCCACTGCTACGGGACTCAGGCGGCCACGACGGCGACGTCGAGGTTGGCCACGACGTCGGAGTGCAGCTTGACCGAGACCTTGTGGGAGCCCACGGTCTTGATCGGCGAGGCGATCGCGACGGCGCGCTTGTCCACGACCGGGCCGCCGGCGGCCTTGATGGCCTCGACGACGTCGGCCTGGGTCACCGAGCCGAACAGGCGGCCGGCGTCGCCCGAGCGGACGGCCAGCTTGACCTGGACGCCCTCGAGCTGACCCTTGACCTCGTTGGCGGCCTCGAGGGTCTGGATCGCGTGGATCTTGCGGGCGCGACGGATGGCGTCGACGTCCTTCTGGCCGCCCTTGGTCCAGCGGATGGCGAAGCCGCGCGGGACCAGGTAGTTGCGGGCGTAGCCGTCCTTGACCTCGACGACCTCGCCGGCGGAGCCGAGACCCGGCACCTCGTGCGTGAGGATGATCTTCATTACTCGGTCACCCTCTCTTAGCGCGCGGTGCTGGTGTAGGGCAGCAGCGCCATCTCACGGCTGTTCTTCACGGCCGTGGCGACGTCACGCTGGTGCTGGGTGCAGTTGCCGGTCACCCGGCGGGCACGGATCTTGCCGCGGTCGGAGATGTACTTCCGCAGCAGGTTCGTGTCCTTGTAGTCAACGTAGTTGACCTTGTCCTTGCAGAAGACGCAAACCTTCTTCTTCGGCTTGCGAGCAGGCGGCTTCGCCATGGTGTGCTCCATTTGGGGTTCACGGCCCGGCGGGCGTCCGAGGACGCCGGCGGCCGGGCCGCACGAAATCTGTCAGCTCTTAGAACGGGGGCTCTTCCGAGTAGCCGCCACCGGACGGGGCACCCCAGCCGCCGCCCTGGTTGCCGCCGGACGGGGCGCTGGACGCCCACGGGTCGTCGGAGGGGCCGGACTGACCGCCGCCGGAGTTCCCACCCCAGCCGCCGCCGCCCTGCTGGCCGCCACCGCCGTTCCAACCGCCCTGGCCGCCACCCTGCTGGCCGCCGAAGCCGCCACCGGGGCCCCCGGACCGGTTGGCCCGGGTGACCTTCGCGGTCGCCGACCGCAGGCTCGGGCCGACCTCGTCGACCTCGACCTCGAAGACCGTCCGCTTCTCGCCTTCCTTGGTCTCGTAAGACCGCTGGCGCAGTCGGCCCTGCACGATGACGCGCATGCCGCGCTGCAGCGATTCGGCCACGTTCTCCGCCGGCTGACGCCAGACGTTGCACGTGAGGAAGAGGCTCTCGCCGTCCTTCCACTCGTTCGTCTGGCGGTCGAAGGTGCGGGGGGTGGACGCGATACGGAACTTCGCGACCGCCGCACCCGACGGGGTGAAGCGCAGCTCGGGGTCGTCGACGAGATTGCCGACGAGGGTGATGACGGTCTCGCCTGCCATGGTGGTGATGACCTCTCGGGAAGATGTCCGTTCACCGCTGTTTCACGTGAAACAGCGGTCGCGAGCTACCCGAGACCCGAAGGCCTCAGAGGTGGCTCAGTGGGTGTCCGGGCGCAGGACCTTGGTCCGCAGAACCGACTCGCTCAGGCCCATCTGGCGGTCGAGCTCCTTGACGACCTCAGGCGTGGCCTTCAGGTCGATGACCGAGTAGATGCCCTCGGACTGCTTGTTGATCTCGTAAGCCAGACGGCGACGACCCCAGGTGTCGACCTTCTCCACCTTGCCGCCGCCATTGCGGACGACGGTGAGGAAGTTCTCGATCAAGGGGGAGACAGCGCGCTCCTCGACCGAGGGGTCGAGGATGACCATCACCTCGTAGTGACGCATGAGTAACCCACCTCCTTTGGACTCAGCGGCCACGGTCTCTCCGTGGCAGGAGGGTTGTGCGTTGCGTCGGCACCGGCGGTGACGACACCGGCTCACCGTAGCGGCCGGGTCCGACAGTCGGCCCCGCACACCCGGGAGCGGGTGTCACCCGGAAGAGGGCGCAAGGGGGCACAACTACACCAGTGCAGACGGCACAGCCTACCTGCACCCGGACGGCCGAACAAAACGCATAGGGGTTGTGAGAGCGACCCAACCGCCGCAATCTGGACGGAACGGGATTCCTGCCCGTTCGTCTCCACGCCAGGAGGTGGGATTCATGGCCCAGTCCGTCCATCGCATGCCCGCGCTCACGCTGAACACCGACGGCCACCCGCACCCCCGCGAGAACACCCTGGTGGCGCTCACCGCCGTCCTGGGAGTCATCGCCTTCACCACGTCGTTCTTCTACAACCTGCACGTGCTGACCTCGTGGACCGGCCTCGCCGGGATCGTCACCGGGCTCTGGGGGATGTTCGTCTCGGTGACCACCGCCGAGCGCTTCGTCCTGATGATCACGCTCGGCGCTTCCGCGATCGGCTTCTACCTCGGCATCGCCCGCGGCGGCCTGGTGGGCTGAGGCCCGCCGGAGCCCGTGCGGCACCCCGTCCGGGCCCGGCCCAGGAACCCTCGGCGCCCCCGTCGCGTATCTGCAGAGAAGACAGGTACGCGACGGGGGCGCCGTCGTGCCCGCAGCGGCGGGCCGGCGGGTCCCGGACGATAAGGTCAGCCCGAGAACCTGGGGCCACCGCAGCCCGACCGACGAGGAGCACCGAGCAATGAGCCTGCGCCTGAGGACGATCACCCGCGAGGAGCACCTCGCCTTCATCAGGAGCCGCGCCTCGGCCAGCCACATGCAGGTGCCGGCCTGGGGCGACGTGAAGGCCGAGTGGCGCTCCGAGTCGATCGGCTGGTTCGACGAGCAGAACCAGCTGGTCGGTGCCGGCCTGGTGCTCTACCGCCAGCTCCCCAAGGTCAAGCGCTACCTCGCCTACCTGCCCGAGGGCCCGGTCATCGACTGGTTCGACCGCGACCTCGACCGCTGGCTCTCCCCGATGCTGGCCCACCTGAAGTCCCAGGGCGCGTTCTCGGTGAAGATGGGCCCGCCGGTGGTCATCCGCCGGTGGAACGCCCCCACCATCAAGGAGGCCATCGCCGCCAAGCAGGCCAAGCGCCTGCGCGACATCGAGGCCGACTGGTACGAGCCGCGCGCCTTCGAGGTGGCCGACCGGCTGCGCAAGGCCGGCTGGCTGCAGGGCGAGGACGGCGGCGCGGGCTTCGGCGACGTCCAGCCGCGCTACGTGTACCAGGTGCCGCTGGCCAACCGCTCGCTGGACGACATCCAGAAGGGCTTCAACCAGCTCTGGCGCCGCAACATCAAGAAGGCCGAGAAGAGCGGCGTCGAGGTGGTCCAGGGCGGCTACGACGAACTGCCGATCTTCCACCAGCTCTACCTGGTGACCGCCGAGCGCGACCGGTTCACCCCGCGCCCGCTGGCCTACTTCCAGCGGATGTGGAACGCCCTCAACGCCGAGGACCCCAACCGGATGCGGCTCTACATCGCCTACCACGAGGGCGAGCCGCTGGCCTCGACCACGATGCTGGTGGTCGGCGAGCACGTCTGGTACTCCTACGGCGCCTCGGCCAACCACAAGCGCGAGGTCAAGCCCTCCAACGCGATCCAGTGGCGGATGATGCGCGACGCCTACGCCCTCGGCGGCGGTGTGTACGACCTGCGCGGCATCAGCGACACCCTCGACGAGAACGACCACCTGTTCGGTCTGATCCAGTTCAAGGTCGGCACCGGCGGCCAGGCGGCCGAGTACCTCGGCGAGTGGGACTTCCCGCTGAACAAGCTGCTGCACAAGGCCCTCGACCTCTACATGTCCCGCCGCTGAGGAGACTGACCCGATGACACTGTCGCTCTACCTCGACACCGAACGCTGGCGCACCCACCAGCGGTCCGTGCTGTCCGAGTTCCCCGGCCTGGTGCCCGTCGCCAAGGGGAACGGCTACGGGCTGGGCAACCACCGGCTGGCCGAGGAGGCGACACTGCTCGGCACCGGTGTGCTGGCCGTCGGCACCGCCTACGAGGCGGCCGACGCCGCCGAGTGGTACGGCGGCGAGCTGCTGGTGCTCACCCCGTACCGGGTCGGCGAGGAGGTGCTCCCGCTGCCGCACGCCCGGGTGATCCGGACGGTGGCCAGCGTGGACGCGCTGCGCGCGCTGCACGGCGCCCGGGTGGTGCTGGAGTGCATGACCACCATGCGCCGGCACGGCGTGAGCGCGGACGACCTGCGGACGGTGGCCGCCGAGCTGGACGGGGTCTCCTTCGAGGGCCTGGCGCTGCACCTGCCGATGGACCGGCCGGACGGTTCCAGCCCGGTCGAGGAGGTCGCGTACTGGGTGGACACCGCCCGGGCGGCCGGCATCCCGGTGCACACCGTCTTCGTCAGCCACCTCGGCGCGGCCGGCATGGACCAGCTGGCCCAGCGGTACCCGGGCACCGTCTTCCGGGCCCGGATCGGCACCCGGCTCTGGCTGGGCGACCACGCCGCGCTGGAGGTCCGGGCCACGGTGCTGGACGTCACCCCGGTCAGGAAGGGGGACCGCTACGGCTACCGCCAGCACCCGGCGCCCTCCGACGGCCACATCCTGGTGGTCGCCGGAGGCACCGCGCACGGCATCGGCCTGGAGGCCCCCAAGTACGTGGCGAGCATGGGCGCCCGGGCCAAGGGCATCGCCCGGGCCGGTCTGGCGACCGTCAACAAGACCAAGTCGCCGTTCCACTGGGCCGGCAAGCAGCTCTGGTTCGCCGAGCCGCCGCACATGCAGGTCTCGCTGCTGTTCCTGGACGGCGAGACCAAGCCGCCCGCGATCGGCGACGAGCTGGGCCTCCAGGTCCGGCACACCACCACCCACTTCGACCGCGTGGTGGACCGCTGAGCATCCCCCTCGGGGGTGCTCAGCGCGCTCACGGCCGCTCGGCCGGCTCCGACGGTCCTGGCTTCTCCAGCCACTGCTCGGGGCCGGCCGGCGCGTAGGCGGCGTAGCTCTCCTCCTCGCGCAGCCGTCGGGCGGTCCCCAGCACGGTCACGTCCGGGGCGCGGTCGAGCACCCCGCCGGAGGGGTCGTCGCTGCCGTCCCAGCGGACCGGGTCGCGGTCCGCGTGGAGGACGTCCCGGACCACCAGCCCGACCAGGTAGAGCGTGCCGAGCAGGTGCAGCACGATCGCGAAGTGGTACCAGGACTCGCCGATCCCGTGCTGCTTGGGCCCGGTCACGAAGCCCAGGTGGGACCAGATGCCCAGGGTGTACAGCACCTCGCAGGCCTGCCAGACGAGGACGTCCCGCCAGCGCGGCCGGGCCAGCGCCGCGAGCGGCAGCAGCCAGAGCGCGTACTGGGGCGAGTACACCTTGTTGACCAGGACGAACAGGGCGACCACCAGGAAGGCGAGCTGCGCGAAGCGCGGCCGCCGGGGTGCGGACAGGCCCAGCCACGCTATGGCCGCGCAGCCCAGCACCATCAGCACCCCGATGTAGAGGTCGAGGTCGGCCAGCCCCACGCCGCGGTTCTGCATCAGGATCAGCCAGAACGAGCCGTAGTCCTCGCCGCGGTGCTCGCTGAAGACGTAGAAGGTCGACCAGCCCTGCCAGTTGGCCGCCATGATCGGCAGGTTGACCACCAGCCAGGCGCCCACCGCACCGCCCAGCGCCACCCGGAACTCGCGCCACTTCCCGGCCCGCCAGCAGAGCACCAGCAGCGGGCCGATCAGCAGGAGCGGGTAGAGCTTGGCCGCGGTTGCCAGGCCGATGAACACCCCGGCCCAGCCCGGGCGGGACCTTGCCCACCAGGCCATCCCCACGGCCGCCAGGGCGACGGCGAGCAGGTCCCAGTTGACCGTGCCGTTGAGCAGCAGCACCGGCGAGAGCCCGAAGAGCAGGGCGTCCCAGGGCCGGCGGCGGTGGGTGCGCGACAGCGCCACCACGGCGACCACCGCGCAGGCCATCAGCAGCCCGGCGTTGATCGCCCAGAACCACTGCTCCTGGTCCTGCTGGGTGCCGCCGCCCGGTGTCAGCCAGGCCGCGACCTGCATGAACAGGCCGGTCAGCACCGGGTACTCGAGGTACTGGAGGTCTCCCGAACTGCCCGGGATGCGGTCCACGTAGGGGTGCAGCCCGGCCGCGAAGCCGCGCCCGGAGAACAGGTGCGGGATGTCGCTGTAGCAGGCGTGGATGTACTGCGGCGAGCCGGGCTGGAACCAGGCCTGCTGGTAGCAGGGCAGGTCGTGCACCATGCCGAGCACGGAGACCACGATCACCACGAGCGCCAGGAAGCGCGCCGGGATCCACCAGGAGACGCCGAGCAGCGCCCGGCGGCCGGGCGGGCCGCCGAACACCTCACTGCCGGCCGCCGCCACCCGGTCCTCGTCGGCCGGGACGACCACGGTGTTGGCCGGCGGCGCGGGCGTGGCGACGGCTGCCGGGGTGGGCCCTGCGGCGGCGCCGGACCCGTGCGGGCCCGCGGTTTCGTCACGATCGCTCGACGTCATGCCGGACATCCTGCCGCACCGGATGCGCCGGGACGAGGAGCACCCCGCGGTGGCCCGGGCGGTACGGGTGGTACGGAGGGGGCGCGGACGGCGAAACGTGACGAAACGGCGGTGGCGGCCCTCCGTGGAGGACCGCCACCGCCGTCGTGATCGCGTCGCCGGGCCGTAGCGCCGTACCGGGCCCGCGCTCGGGCCGCTACCCGCCCGCCCCGGCGCCCTGGGCCGCGCCGGTGCTGGTCGCGGTGGGCTTGCCGGTCGGTTTGCCGCTGCCGCCGCCCCCCGAGCTGCCGGTCGGGGTCGGTGTCGTGCAGCTGAGGATGAAGCAGGTGTCCGTCGGCGTCGGCCTGCCCGGGTGGGTCGGCGTCTGGGTCGGCGGGCAGTCCACGCCCTGCACGCAGCCCCCGCCCTGGGTGGGCTGCGGCGGCTGGGGCTGGTTGGGCTGCGGCTGGGCCGGCTGGGTCTGGGGCTGCGCCGGGGCCGACGGCGTCTCGGTCGGCGCCTGGGTCGCCGTGGCCGTGGCCGTGGACGGCGCGCCCGAGGAGTCCACCTCGGTGCCGACCGGCTGCGGGCTCGGGAAGTCCAGCTTCTTCTCGTTGGCCAGCGCGGCCTTCATGTACCGGGTGAAGACGTCGGTCGGGATGTCACCACCGTGGATGGACTCCTTGCCGCCGGTGCCGTTGAGCGACAGCCGGTCGTGCTTGGCGGGGTCCTCGCGCCACATCGCGACGCTGGTCACCAGCTGCGGGGTGTAGCCGACCCACCAGGCCGACTTGTTCTGGTCGGTGGTACCGGTCTTGCCGGCCACCGGGCGGCCCAGCGAGTTGGTCTTGGTACCCGTACCGTTCTTGGCCACGTTCACCAGCACGTCGGTGACGTTGTCGGCGACGGCGGGCTCCAGCGCGACCTTGGTGTCCTTCTTGCCGAAGCCCGGGCGCTCCCTGCCGTCCACCTCGACCTTGGTGGCCGAGTAGGGCTCGGCCTCCTTGCCGCTGGCCGCGAAGGTGCCGTAGGCGGTGGCCATCCGGATCGGGCTGATGGTGGAGGTGCCGAGCGGGAAGGTCAGGGTCTTCGGGTCGGCCAGGCTCTCCCGCTTGATGCCCATCTGCACGGCGATGTCGGCGACGTTCGAGCCGCCGACGTCCTGGTTCAGCTGGACGAAGGGCACGTTGTACGAGTACTGCATGGCCTGCCGGAGCGAGACGTAGCCGCGCTTGCCGCTGTCCTCGTTCTTCTGCCGGTAGGGCTTGCCGTCGTCGCCGATCACCAGCGACCCGTCCGGCTTGCGGATCTCGGAGAGGTCGTCGGAGAGGTAGCGGCTGTCGGCGTTGATCCGCTTCGGCTTGCCGTCGTCGCCCTTCGCCGTCTGCACGCCCACCTGCATCGCGGTGGCCAGCACGAACGGCTTGAAGGTCGACCCGACCTGGACGCCGGTGGCGTTGGCGTTGTTGTCGAAGTGGCCGTTCTCCACGCCGTCGCCGCCGTAGAGGGCGACGATCGCGCCGTCACCGGGGCGGATGCTGGCCGAGCCGAACTGGATGAAGGTGTCGTTGTCCGGGCGCTTCTGCGGGTTGAGGTTCTCCGCCTTGACGTCGTCGACGGCCTTCTTGAGGGCGTCGACCTTGTCCTTCTCGAAGGTGGTGTAGATCTTCAGGCCGCCCTTGTCGATCATCTGCTGGGTGATCGTCTTGTCGGTGGCCATCACGTACTGGTTGACGGTGTCGACCAGGTAGCTGATCTCGCCGTTCATGTTGGAGCTGGGCTTGACCGGGATCGGCTCGGGGAACGTGGTGCACTTGGCCCGTTCCTCCGCGCTGACGTTCTTGGTCGCCACCATCCGGTCCAGGATCCACTTCCAGCGGTCCACCGCGCGGTCGTGGTTGGCCGGCTTGGAGGGGTCGTAGTAGTTCGCGCCCTTCAGCAGGCCGGCCAGCATGGCGCTCTGGCAGAGGTTCAGGTCCTTGGCGTTGACGCCGTAGTACGCCTGGGCGGCGGCCTGCGCGCCGTTGGCGTTGCGGCCGAACCAGCTGGTGTTCAGGTAGCTCTTGAGGATGTCGTTCTTGCTCATCTGCTGATTGACCTTCAGCGTGATGAAGAACTCCTTCAGCTTGCGGCTGAGGGTCTGCTCCTGGCTCAGGTAGGCGTTCTTGACGTACTGCTGGGTGATGGTCGAGGCGCCCTGGGTCTCACCGCCCTTCGCCATGTTGTAGACGGCGCGCAGCATGCCCTTGGGGTCGATGCCGCTGTCGGTGCGGAACGTCTCGTTCTCCGCGGAGATGACGGCGTTCTGGAGGTAGGGGCTCATGTCGTCGAGCTCGACGATCTGGCGGTTGGTGTCGCCCTTGCGGGTCATCTCACTGCCGTCGGCCCAGTAGTAGATCGTGTTCTGTTCCTTCACCAGGTCCTTGAGCTGGGGGACCTCGGTGGTCTGGTACAGGTAGAACACGACGCCCACGCCGGTGGCGAAGAACAGCAGGAAGGCGCTCAGCCACTGCTTCCAGGACGGCAGCCAGCGCCGGACGCCGGTCTTGCCCCACCGGGGGTAGTCGATGAAGCGCTTCTTGCCGGGGTCGGCGGCCGCGGCCGCGGAGGCGCCGGCACCACCGCGCCGGCCACCGCCTCCCTTGCCCTTCTTCTGCGCGGCCTTGCGCATCTCCGCACGGGTCATCCGGGGCTGCTGAGCGGTCTCCCGGACGCCCGGCGGGCGCCGGCGGCCGAGTCCGTCCGAGCTCAGCTCGTCGGGACCGGGTCCACCCCGACGGCCACCGCCCCCCGGGGGCTGCTGCCCGTCACCGCCCGGGTTGGGCGTCCGTCGCCGTCGCTCGCTCATGTTCCAGCCACTCCTCGCCAGGCCTTTCCAGCCTGAAGGCAGGGTTCACGTCCGATGCCCGGACCGCCCTAACCCCGGAGGTTGGTCCTCGTGCACACGCGACAGCGTACGCAGCGGGGAAACACAACTAATCGGGCATCAGTCGCTAATAACCGCAAAACGGCGACAGATCATTACACGCCCGTTGCCAAGCCCACCCGCGCGTCGGCTTGTGATCACATTCACGCGTGCCCCCCTTGCCGGTTCCGGGGGTCGGGTTTACTGTTCTCGATATATCGAGCCGATACATCGAAACGGCATACCGCCGGATGCAGCGGCCGGGAGCGGGTCGAGAGGGAGGAGGACGACGGCAGTGGGCAGGCGCTCAGGAGTGCTGGAGTTCGCCGTTCTCGGGCTGCTCCACGACGCCCCGATGCACGGCTACGAGCTGCGCAAGCGGCTCAACATCCTGCTCGGAGCGCTGCGGGCGCTCTCCTACGGAACGCTCTACCCCTGTCTGAAGAGCCTGGTCGCCCAGGGTTTCCTGGTCGAGGACAACCCGGACGTCGAGTACGTCCCGGCCACCGCGCTCAACGGCAAGCGGTCGAAGATCGTCTACCGGCTCTCGCCCGAGGGCAAGCAGCGCTTCGAGGAGCTGCTCGCCGACTCCGGGCCGGAGGCCTGGGAGGACGAGCGCTTCGGCGTCCACTTCGCCTTCTTCGGCCAGACCGACCGAGCGGTCCGGATGCGCGTCCTAGAGGGTCGCCGCAGCCGGCTGGAGGAGCGCCTGGAGCGGATGCGCAGCTCGCTCGCCCGCGCCCGCGAACGCTTCGACGACTACACCGTCGAACTCCAGCGGCACGGACTGGAGTCGGTGGAGCGCGAGGTCCGGTGGCTCAACGAGCTGATCGAGACCGAGCGGGCCAACCGCACCGGCCGGACCGGACCCGCCACCGGCGGCGCCGCCGGACCCCAGAAGACTTCGGACGGCCGTGGCCAGGAGATCGGGTCCCCGGACCCGGCCGGGCCACCGTACGACCGCCCGGGGCGCTCCTCCCAGGAGCGCTGACACCGCGTCAGCCCTGTGCCGCGCGGCAGGAGTGGGCGCCTCGCGCCCGTACAAGCAGTCATCGAACATGCAGGACGAGTACCGCCGGTTCCGGCGGTCCTCATGAGATCACAGGGAGCAACCGGAAATGGGTTCGGTTCGCGTAGCCATCGTCGGCGTGGGCAACTGCGCCGCCTCGCTGGTGCAGGGTGTCGAGTACTACAAGGACGCCGACCCGGCCGGCAAGGTCCCCGGGCTGATGCACGTCCAGTTCGGTGACTACCACGTCCGTGACGTGGAGTTCGTCGCCGCGTTCGACGTCGACGCCAAGAAGGTCGGCTTCGACCTGGCCGACGCCATCGGCAACAGCGAGAACAACACCATCAAGATCTGCGACGTCCCGCCGACCGGCGTGACCGTCCAGCGCGGCCACACCCTCGACGGTCTGGGCAAGTACTACCGGGAGACCATCGAGGAGTCGGACGAGGCCCCGGTGGACGTCGTCCAGGTCCTCAAGGACAAGCAGGTCGACGTCCTGGTCTGCTACCTGCCCGTCGGTTCCGAGGACGCGGCCAAGTTCTACGCCCAGTGCGCCATCGACGCCAAGGTCGCCTTCGTGAACGCCCTGCCGGTGTTCATCGCGGGCACCAAGGAGTGGGCTGACAAGTTCACCGAGGCCGGCGTGCCGATCGTCGGTGACGACATCAAGTCGCAGGTCGGCGCCACCATCACGCACCGCGTGATGGCCAAGCTGTTCGAGGACCGCGGTGTCATCCTCGAGCGCACCATGCAGCTGAACGTCGGCGGCAACATGGACTTCAAGAACATGCTCGAGCGCGAGCGCCTGGAGTCCAAGAAGATCTCCAAGACCCAGGCCGTCACCTCGCAGATCCGCGACCGCGAGCTGGGCTCCAAGAACGTCCACATCGGCCCCTCGGACTACGTGGCCTGGCTGGACGACCGCAAGTGGGCCTACGTCCGCCTGGAGGGTCGCGCGTTCGGCGACGTCCCGCTGAACCTGGAGTACAAGCTCGAGGTCTGGGACTCCCCGAACTCCGCCGGTGTCATCATCGACGCCGTCCGCGCCGCGAAGATCGCCAAGGACCGCGGCATCGGCGGCCCGATCCTGTCGGCGTCCTCCTACTTCATGAAGTCCCCGCCGGTGCAGTACTTCGACGACGAGGCCAAGGAGAACGTCGAGAAGTTCATCCGCGGCGAGGTCGAGCGCTGAAGCGCTGAGCACGTGAGCTGACTGCTCATAGCTCCCGGAAAGGGCTCACGATCACCGGATCGTGAGCCCTTCACGTTTCCGCAGCGAATGTTTCACGTGAAACGGTCCCCCGTTCCATGGCACCCTGGGCGGGTGGCGATCACCGAGAACGGCAGCACCCACCAGTCCGCGCACCGCGCCACGCTCCTCGGTCTGCTCCGGGGCCGGGACTTCCGGCGGCTGCTGACCGCCCGGGTGCTCTCCCAGCTCTCGGACGGCGTCTTCCAGGTCTCGCTCGCCGCCTACGTGGTCTTCTCCCCCGAGAAGCAGTCCTCCCCCGCCGACATCGCCTCGGTGCTGGCCGTGATGCTGCTGCCGTTCTCGGTGATCGGCCCGTTCGCCGGGGTGCTGCTGGACCGCTGGCGCCGCCGCCAAGTGCTCTACTTCGGCAACCTGGCCCGCTTCGGGCTGGGCCTGGGCACCGGAGCGCTGCTCCTGGTCCAGGCACCGACCTGGCTGTTCTTCGCCTCCGCGCTGCTGGTCACCGCGCTCAACCGGTTCATCCTGGCCGGGCTGTCCGCCGCCCTGCCCCGGGTGGTGGAGCAGGACCAGCTGGTCACCGCCAACGCGCTCTCGCCCACCCTCGGCACCGTCGCCGCCGCCTCGGGCGGGGGGATCGGGTTCCTGCTGCACCAGGTGATGGCCCCCGGTCCGCGGGCGGACGCCGCCCTGGTCACGGTCGCCTCGCTGCTCTACCTGTCGGCCGCGCTGGCCGCCCGCCGGATGGACCGCGACCTGCTCGGCCCGGAGAAGCAGGGTGACCACCCGGCGCTCGGCCAGGCGCTGGTGCGGGCCGCCGTCGAACTGGGCGCCGCCGTGCGGCACCTGCGCCGGGACTGCCGGACGGCCGTGCACGCGCTGGCCGCCGTCACCGCCGCCCGGTTCTGCTACGGCGTGCTGATCGTGGTGGTGGTGATGCTCGCCCGGTACACCTTCAACGACCCCGCCGACAGCGCGGCCGGGCTCGCCACCCTCGGCCAGGCGGTCGGGCTGTCCGCGGCCGGGTTCTTCGCCGCCGCCGTGGTCAGCCCCTGGTGCACCCGGCGGCTGGGGCTGGCCGGCTGGATGACGGTCTGCCTGGTCGCCCCCGTCGTCTTCGTGCCCGCGCTGGGCCTGTTCTTCGCTCCCGTGCCCTGCCTGATCGCGGCGCTGCTGCTCGGGGTGGTCACCCAGGGCACCAAGATCTGCGCCGACACCGTGGTCCAGGAGTCGGTCGAGGACGAGTACCGCGGCCGGGTCTTCGCCATCTACGACGTGCTGTTCAACGTCGCCTTCGTGGCCGCCGCCCTGGTGACCGCGCTGGTGCTGCCGCTGTCCGGCCGTTCGGCCGCCGTGGTCGCCGGCGTGGCGGCGGTGTACGCGCTCACAGCGGCGCTCTACCTGCGGGCCGCCCGACGGTCCGATCCGCTGCCGGGTGACCGGCCGCTCTGAAACCGTCGTGTCCCGGAATCGAAACCGCCCGGTCCCGAAGTCCCCCCGCGACCCGTCGGCCGATTGCGTCCGACTCTGTCGCTAAGGTACCTAGACCTGTCGGAACGACAGCACTTGGTCTCGGGGGACGAACTGATGAGCACACCGCCCGGCCCGTACGGGCCACCGCCGCCTGCCCCGGCGACGCCGCCCGGCTTCGGGCCGCCACCGCCGGCCTACGGCCAGGCACCCTACGGGCAGCAGCCCTACGCCCAGGCACCCTACGGGCAGGCCCCGTACCCCCAGGCACCCTACGGACAGCCGCAGCCGTACCCGCCGCAGCAGCCGTACGCGCAGCAGCCGCCCGCAGGGCCGTACGGCCCCCCGCAGGCCGGCCCGACGCCCCCGGCCGCGCCCGCCAAGCGCGGCGTCCGGTCCAAGCTCCGGATCGTCGGCGCCGTCGGCGGTTGCGCCGCCCTGGCCGTCGCCTACTTCGTGGCCGGACCGAGCGTCAGCAGCGCCAAGGTCGGCGACTGCGTCCGGGCGAGCGGCCGGAGCGACGTCAAGATCGTCAAGTGCACGGACCCGGCGGCGAACTACCGGGTGCTGGCGAAGTTCACCGGCACCACCGACGTGACCCGCTGCCGGCAGACGCCGCAGACCACGAGCGCCGTCTCGGGCAAGAGCGGCCGCCGCTGGAACACCAAGCGGTACGTGCTCTGCCTCGGGCCGCTGACCCCCACCGGCCCCAGCACCACCGGCAACCCGCCGGTGAAGAAGTCCTGACACCGTCAACCAACACCCTTCCCGGGGGGACCACTTGTCCGTTCCGCCTCCGCCCCAGATGCCGTACGGCCCCCCGCCGGGCGACGGCAACCCCTACGCCGGCGGCAGCCCGTACGGCCCGCCCGCCCCACCGCCGCCGCCGGGCCAGCCCGGGTACGGCTACCCGAGCGCCCCGCCGCCGGAGCAGCCGTACGGCGCCCAGCCGCCCGGCTACGGCTACGGGTACCCGCCGCCGGGCCCGGCGGACGGTCGGACCTGCCGCTTGTGCGGCGGTTACCCGGCGGTGAACGCCACCGTCCGCGGCCACCAGGGCCTCGTCCTGGCCTACCGGATGCTGCGGATGCACGGCCCGTTCTGCCGCACCTGCGGCACGGCCACCGTGCGCGACATGTCGGCCCGGACCATGGCCCAGGGCTGGTGGAGCCCGGCGTCGCTGATCCTGGCGCCGATCACCCTGCTGATGAACCTGGCCGCGAACGGCCGGATCAAGCGGCTGCCCCCGCCCGTCCCGGGCACCCACGGCCCGCAGCTCGACCCGGGTGTCCCGCTCGGCCGGCGGCCGCACCTGGTCGGGCTGCTGGTCCCGCTGTCGCTGGTGGTCACGGTGCTCCTGGCGGCCACCGGTGTGCTCGGCCCGAAGAACGACCACGACACGGCGTACCCGGGGCCGGCGCCGACGGGTTTCACGTTCTCGTCGAAGCCGCTGCCGATGCCGACCTTCACCGCACCGACCTTCCCCGCGCCGAGCTTCAGCCTGCCGCCGATGCCGAGCATCACCGTGCCGCCGGTCACCACCCCCAGCGACTCCTCGGACGGCGCCCCCGACTCCGCCAAGGTCGGCGACTGCCTGCGCAACGAGAACGGCACCAGCGAGACCACCGACAACCACCCCAAGGTCAGCGTGCTGCCCTGCACCGACTCCAAGGCCCAGTACAAGGTGGTGTACAAGTACTTCGCCACCTCCGACGAGAAGGTCTGCGAGAAGCAGCCGAAGGCGGACAGCTGGTACACCAGCAAGCACCCCAACCTGCCGGCCCTGGACTACGTGCTCTGCCTCAAGCAGCTCACCTAGAAGCTCGGCGCCCGAGCGACGGGGTGGCCGTGGGTGTGGAGGTGGGCGAGGGAGGTGAGGAGGCGGGTCCAGTTTC
>NZ_JBEPAK010000112.1:0-22190 GCF_040298565.1 Kitasatospora sp. NPDC001539
AAACGCAAGATGTCCAACTGGCCCCTCAAGCGCGCCCAGCACCACAACTGGCCACCACCACAACCAGCAACACCAACCGTCACCCCGCGCGACACAACCTAAAGTCACCAGCATTGGGCCTAGCCCCGGACGAGCGCGCCGCCACCGCCGCACCGGCATCCCGCTCGGCCTGCCTGCCCGATCCCGTCGGCCGGCGCGACGCCAGCGCCATGTCCGTGCGGCTGCCGACGTGACCGGGGGTGCCCGAGTCAAGCGGATCGGTCGTCCTCGGCGAACTCGGCGGCGTCGGGAAAGACGCTGGTGCTGGTGCGTCCCGACAGCCGGCCGACCAAGGACTCGGCACGACTGTCCGGACGGCCGCGCCGCATGTCAGTGACGGGTGCTTCCATGGCGCCATGAGCACCGTGCACGAGACTGCCGCCCTCCTTCCGGACCCCGCCCGACTCCGTGCACATCTGCGCGCCCTGGCCGTCCTGGACGCGGCGATCGGCGACGATCCGCAGTTCTGCCAGTACACCTTCGACTGCACCTGGGGCCCCGGCGTGGAGGCGGCCCTCATGGAGAACGGCTCGGGGGACGACTTCTCCGTCCTGTTCACCCCGGCCTGCGTGCTCATACGCGGCTTCGACCACGAGTCGGAGATGAGTCCGTACGCGACGGACGACGAGCAGGTCTGGCCCGGTGTCATCGACGAAGTGCCCGCCGCACTGCGCCCGCTCCTGGACGAGCCCGCCTTCCGCGACGAGGGCATCGACGCCCCTCGGGTCACCGCCTGCCTGTGGTGGGAGAGCGGCGACACCGCCTGGCGCACCGGCTCGGCCATCGCCTTCCCGGATGGCAGCGAGGACCCGGACGGCTCCGGTTTCCTCTTCCACCTCCTCGCGGACCGCTCCCCCGAGGCCGTCCAGGCCCACTTCGAGGGCTACTACGAGCGCCCGGTCCCCCTCGACGCCATCCGCCACGTCCTCACCGGACACCCCCTCACCCCTGCGGTCGCCAGGGCCCTCAACCCGGTCGCCCTCTCGGACGACGCACTCCTCCGAAGGATCGCCGCGCACCCCGAGGTCGCCACCTACCTGTCCTGTGACGGCGAGTTCGACCTTGCCCGCACCGACCCGATCGAATCGATCGCCCTGCCCAACGGGCTCCCGGTGGAGGCCGTCGCCGGCTGCAACGCGGGCGGCACCCACTACCTCTGCGGCCCTGCCGTACCCGACGGCCCCCGCCCCGTGCTCTACACCGACTCCGAGGGCCGGGCCTCTCTCATCGCGGACTCCCTCGCCGACGCCCTGACCCTTGTCATCGCACTGCCGTCCTGGCATGACGCCCTGGCCGGCTTCCGCCCCCCGGCCCTCAACTCCGACTACCTCGGAGACCACCCGGACCACCCCGCCGTCCGCGACCGCCTTCTCGCCGCGCTTCGACTGCCCCCGGCCACGGACCAGGAAGTCCTGGACCGCCTGCTCGCCACCGCCGCTCGCACCGTCCCCGACGGATTCCTCCCCCACGTTCCCGGGGAGGAGGAGCCCGCCTTCGAGCCGATGGTCAACCCATCTGCCGAACAAGCCGGACGCAACCCGCACTGACACTGCGTCACGTGTCCGGCGCTCAGCCGGCCCGGCGATGCCGAAGCGGTCGGATTCTGCCGCTCCTCGGCGCACGGAGTCAGCCCAGAACCAGCACGACCCACCCGAGGAAGCCGGCACCGAGTCAGCGCGGCAGAAATTTGTCCAGCACATCCAGCACGCACAGCTGCAACGAAGGAGGCTCACCCTTCTCTCCAGCGCCTGTTGTGTACACATAGGACACTCGGTACGCTTGAGCACATGACACAGCCGCTGCCCGTAGAGTCCATCCGCGACGTGCGTGCACACCTCGCCGAGGTCGTGGAGCGTGCCGACCGGGACGACGTGCCCACGGTGATCACACGCCGCGGCAAGGAGGTGGCCGCCGTCGTCTCCATCGAGGTGCTGCGCAAGTACCAGGAGTGGGAAGAGCGCGAGATCAACCGGATCATCGACGAGCGCATGGCCAACCCCACGCCCGGCATCCCGATCGAGGACATCATGAGGGAGACACTGGCGCGCAGTGAGTGAGTACCGAACCGTCTTCCGCCCCGAGGCGCAGGCCGAGCTTCGGAAGATCCCCCGCGGTACGGCATTGCGCATCCTGGCCAAGCTGACCGAGCTCGAAAGCGATCCGCTCGGCTTCAACACCACCGCACTCGTGTCCCAGCCGGACCGCCGCCGACTGCGAGTCGGCGATTACCGCGTCGTCTACACGATCGACAACGGGGAGCTGGTGGTCTGGGTCGTTCACGTGGGGCACCGATCCACCATCTACGACACCTGATCGCGACTGACCGCACGTCGGAATATCCAGCACCCATCCAGCACGGTGACGACGAAGGGGCCGGACTGTCAGAGTCCGACCCCTTCCGACTTGCGCGTTTGACTCGCTGCCTAACACGCAGCAAGCGAATGACTACACCTTGAAGCGGAACGTCCACCACAACGCTGTGACCTGCGAAAACGTCGATTTCAGCAGGTCAAGTCAGCACAGAATCAGCACGGTGACGCGGACCCGCAACCTGCGATCAGTAGTGGTATCGGGCGGCCAGAACGATGATCTCCCGGTCCGTCACCAAGTAGACGAGGCGGTGCTCGTCATCGATCCGCCGCGACCAGGCCCCAGGCAAGTGGTACTTCAGCGGCTCCGGTTTGCCAATCCCGGTGAACGGATCACGCAGAACGTCCTCGATGAGCTTGTTGATCCGAGCGAGCATCTTGCGGTCGTTCTTGAGCCAGGACGTGTAATCCTCCCAGCCGCTCTCCTCGAAGACGAGCCTCACGCGGCACCCTTCTCGACATCCGCCGCATCAGGGTCGATGAGCTCCCGCTCGGAAAGCCCTATGCCGCCAAGAGCATTCTCGTACGCCTTCAGCAAGCGGCGAGCGTTCGCCGGCGAGCGCAAAAGGTAGGAGCCCTCGCGCAGTGCGGCATAGTCATCGGCCGACACGAGCACGGCGTTCCCGTGCTTGGAAACGATCTCGATGGCCTCGTGATCGTCATTGACCTTCTTGATCAACGGGAAGAGGGCCTTGCGCGCCTCGCTGGCAGTGATCGACATCGACCGTGCTCCCTCCATGACTAGTACCACATAACGTACCACTTGCAGAGGGTCGAGCGGACTGGAGAACTCAGCACCAAGTCAGCACGAGAAAGAGAGCGGGGCCCGCCTCAAGAGAGGCGGACCCCATTCGACCTGCACATTTGACAGGCCAACCTAGCTTAATGCAATCAGACGATCACACGTTGAAGCGGAACTCCACGACGTCGCCGTCCTGCATGACGTAGTCCTTGCCCTCGATGCGGGCCTTGCCCTTGGCGCGGGCCTCGGCGATGGAGCCGGCCTCGACCAGGTCGTCGAAGGAGATGACCTCGGCCTTGATGAAGCCCTTCTGGAAGTCGGTGTGGATGACTCCGGCGGCCTCGGGGGCGGTGGCGCCCTTCTTGATGGTCCAGGCGCGGGCTTCCTTGGGGCCGGCCGTCAGGTAGGTCTGCAGGCCGAGGGTGTCGAAGCCGACGCGGGCGAGGGTGGCGAGGCCGGGTTCCTCCTGGCCCATCGACTGGAGGAGTTCGAGGGCCTCGGCGTCGTCGAGCTCGATCAGCTCGGACTCGATCTTGGCGTTGAGGAAGATCGCCTCGGCCGGGGCGACGAGCTGGCGCTGGGCGTTCTTGAAGTCCTCGTCGGCCAGCTCGGCCTCGTCGACGTTGAAGACGTAGAGGAAGGGCTTGGAGGTCAGCAGGTGCAGGTCGCGGATCGGGGTGGTGTCGAAGCCCGCCTCGAAGAGGGTCTTGCCGGTCTCCAGGATCGCCTGTGCGGCCTCGGCGGCGGCGAGCACGGGGGCGGTGTCCTTCTTCAGGCGCGCCTCCTTCTGCAGGCGCGGCAGGACCTTCTCGATGGTCTGGAGGTCGGCCAGGATCAGCTCGGTGTGGATGGTCTCGATGTCGTCCTTGGGCGACACCTTGCCGTCCACGTGCACCACGTCCGGGTCGGTGAAGGCGCGCACGACCTGGCAGATCGCGTCGGACTCCCGGATGTTGGCCAGGAACTTGTTGCCCAGGCCCTCGCCCTCGCTGGCGCCGCGCACGATGCCCGCGATGTCGACGAAGTCGACGGTGGCCGGGAGGATGCGCTGGGAGCCGAAGATCTCGGCGAGCTTGGTGAGCCGCTCGTCCGGGACGCCGACGACGCCGACGTTCGGCTCGATGGTGGCGAACGGGTAGTTGGCCGCCAGCACGTCGTTCTTGGTCAGGGCGTTGAACAGGGTCGACTTGCCGACGTTCGGCAGGCCGACGATTCCGATCGTGAGCGACATGAAGCGCAGTCCCGTGGGCTTGGAGGAGTTGGGTCGGCACCGTACGGGCCGACCCCCAAGTCTACGGGCAGCGCCTGCGCCGCCCTACGCCTCGGTCGGCGCGGGCGCCGGCTCGAGGAACTCGAGGCGGTTGCCCAGCCTGTCGTCCGTGTGGAAGCGCCGGTGACCGGGCAGGTCGTGGTCCCAGCGCACCTCGTGGCCGTGCGCGGTGAGCCGTGCCGCGAGGGCGTCCAGCGAGTGCACCAGGATGCCCGGGTGGCCCTTGCGGGACGGTCGGAAGTCCGGGGTCACGCCGAGGTGCACCTCGACTCCGCCGCCCCGGAACCAGCAGCCGCCGCGCGCCTTCAGCACCGGCGGCTTCTCCAGTTCCGTCATGCCGAGCACACCGGACCAGAAGGCGCGGCACTCGTCCTCGGCGCCGGCCGGGATGTCGAGCTGGACGTGGTCGATGCGTTCGAACGTGAAGTCGGCACCCATGAGCTCCCCCGGTGCGATGATGCGACGATCTTGGTGCGTCGACTCGTCCGGGCAGGTCAGACCCGCCGAGCGACGATCACAGGAGTACCCCATCCGGGGACACGGGACAAGACCTGAACGGTCCATTACACAGTGTGGCGATGATCGGACCGTACGTTGGGCGGGTGGAGCAGAGGATCCGAACCCAGCCGCCAGGGCCCAGACGCCGTCCGCAGCACCGGCCGGCCGCGCCCGCCGTCCCCGGTCCCGGCCGGGCTCCCGAGAGCGCCGGAGCCCCTGCCGACCGCGCGCCCGCCGACCGTGCCCCCGCGTCCTCGCGGCTGCGCCCGGTGGCCGGCCGCCAAGCCCCGCCCCGCCCGTCGCCCGGGGGGCGGCTGCGGGTGTACGGGCGGCGCCGGACCGGCCGCCCGACCCGGCTGACCGCCGTCGGCACGGGCGTGGCCGCCGTGCTGGCGACGCTGGGGGTGGCGGCCGTGGACCGGCTGCTCTTCGACGACCTCGGCTGGCTGTTCGGCCTCGGCTACCTGGTGGTGTGCTTCCAGCTGGCCGTCCGGGTCCGCTACGCCGACCTGCTGGCCGCACCGATCAGCGGGCCGATCGCCTTCGCCGCCGCGCTGCTGGCGCTCGCTCCGGTCGGCTCCCCGGGTGCCACCGCCCAGGTGGTGGGGCTGGCCACCGGGCTGGCGCTGCGGGCCGGCTGGCTGTTCACCGGGACCGGCCTGGCCGCGCTCATCGTGCTCGCCCGCTTCGTCGCCCAGCGCCGGATCCACCGGTCCCGCTGACGTCCGGCGCCCCGCCGGCTCCCGGGCCCGGCGCGGCGGTCCCGCCGGTGCCGGCGGGGCCCTCAGCCCGGCCCCGGCGGGACCCTCAGCCCGCCGCCCGGGCCGCCGCCATGGCGGCTCCGACGATGCCGGCGTCGTTGCGCAGCTCGGCCGGCACCACCCGCGCCCCGCGCGCCCTCAGCAGCGGCAGGAACTTCTCGTGCTTGCGGCTCACCCCGCCGCCGATCACGATCAACTGCGGCGAGAAGAGCATCTCCACCAGGTCCAGGTACTCGTCGACCCGCCCGGCCCACTGCTCCCAGTCCAGCCCGTGCCGTTCCTTGGCCGCCGAGGAGGCCCGGCGTTCGGCGTCCTTGCCGCGCAGCTCCAGGTGGCCGAGCTCGGTGTTGGGCACCAGCGTGCCGTCCACGAACAGGGCGCTGCCGATGCCGGTGCCGAAGGTGAGCACCAGGACCACGCCGCGCTCCCCGTGCCCGGCGCCGTGGGCCATCTCGGCCAGCCCGGCCGCGTCCGCGTCGTTGAGGACGGTCGCGGGCAGGTCCAGCGCCTCGCGGAACAGGCCCTCGGCGTCCAGGCCGATCCAGCCCTTGTCCACGTTGGCCGCGGTTCTGGTGTGCCCACCGACCACCACGCCGGGGAAGGTCAGCCCGACCGGCCCCCGGTGGTCGAAGTGCCGGACCACCTCGCGCACGGCGGCGACCACGGCCTCGGGCTCGGACGGCTGCGGGGTGAGCACCTTGTAGCGCTCCTGGGCGAGCACGCCCCGGGCGAAGTCGACCGGGGCGCCCTTGATGCCCGAGCCGCCGATGTCCACGCCGAATACCGCCGTCATCACTCCGCCCTCCGCGTTCCGCCGCGCGTCTTCCCGCCCGCGGCCCGCTCGTCGTCCACAGCCTGTGCACAAAGCTACGAGAGGGCGCACGGCCACGCACAGCGAAACGGCGCGCAGGGGCCGGGAAAGCACGGAACCCGGTGCCCCCGCCGGGGGCACCGGGTTCCGCGGGAGGATCAGAGCTTGCCCGCGGCCTCGGCGCGCAGGTCGCGGCGCAGTTCCTTGGGCAGCGAGAAGGTCAGGTGCTCCTCGGCGGTCTTGACCGTCTCGACCGTGTCGAAGCCGCGCGCGGCCAGGAACTCCAGCACCCCTTCGACCAGGATCTCCGGCACCGAGGCGCCGCTGGTCAGACCGACCGTGGTGACGCCCTCCAGCCAGGACTCCTGGATCTCCTCGGCGAAGTCCACCAGGTGGGCGGCCTTGGCGCCGTACTCCAGGCCGACCTCGACCAGGCGGACCGAGTTGGAGGAGTTCTTGGAGCCGACCACGATCAGCAGGTCGGTCTCCTCGGCCAGCTGCTTGACCGCGACCTGGCGGTTCTGGGTCGCGTAGCAGATGTCGTCGCTGGGCGGGCTGACCAGCGCCGGGAAGCGCTTCTTCAGCTCGCCGACGGTGGCCATGGTCTCGTCCACCGACAGGGTGGTCTGGGACAGCCAGACGACCTTGGACTCGTCCCGGACCCGCACGTTGGCGACGTCCTCGGCGCCGTCCACCAGGTGGATCCGGTCCGGGGCCTCGCCCATGGTGCCGATGACCTCCTCGTGGCCCTCGTGGCCCACCAGCAGGATGTCGAAGCCCTCGTCGGCGAAGCGCACCGCCTCCTTGTGCACCTTGGTGACCAGCGGGCAGGTGGCGTCGATGGTGGCCAGCTTGCCGGCCCGCGCCTCGTCGTGGACGGACGGGGCGACACCGTGCGCCGAGAAGACCACGATCGAACCCTCGGGCACCTCCTCCGTCTCGTCGACGAAGATCGCGCCCTTCTTCTCCAGGGTCTGCACCACGTACTTGTTGTGGACGATCTGCTTGCGGACGTAGATGGGCGCCCCGTACTGCTCCAGGGCCTTCTCCACGGCGATCACGGCGCGGTCGACGCCCGCGCAGTAGCCCCGGGGGGCGGCGAGCAGGACACGGCGCTGCGCGGTGTTGGACATGGCTCCATCGTACGGGCGGCCGCGCACCGCACCTCTCGGGGCGGGCAGCCGCGCCGACGGGCCGCACTTTCCGGTCTGATCCGGTCGCAAGTGCTCAAATGTGATGTCTATGAGCACCGTGAGCGAGCAGGCGACGCCGGGCGGCCTGCGCCGCAGTCTGGGCGTCCGCGATCTGATGGTCTACGGACTGCTGTTCATCGCCCCGATGGCCCCGGTCGGCGTGTTCGGCGTGCTCGACGCCAAGAGCCACGGGGCCGTGGCCTCCGTCTACCTGGCCGCCACGGTGGCGATGGGCTTCACCGCCCTCTCGTACGAGCAGATGGTGCGCGCCGTGCCGCAGACCGGCTCGGTCTTCGCCTACGCCCGCGCCGGCCTGGGCGAGGGGCCGGGGTTCATCGCCGGCTGGATGGCGATGCTGGACTACCTGCTGATCCCGGCGGTCGCTTACCTCTTCTCCGGGATCGCGCTGCACTCCCTGGTGCCGGACGTCCCGCGCTGGGTGTGGACGGCGCTCGCGGTCGTGGTGACCACCGCCCTCAACCTGATCGGGGTGCGCACCGCCGCCGTGGTCGGCTTCGCGGTGCTGGCGCTGGAGGTCGCGGTGCTGGTGGTGTTCGTCGCGGCGGCGGCGGTGGCGCTGGCCCAGGACGGCGCCCGGCGCGGCTGGGACACCCCGCTCACCGCCGTCGGGGACTTCTCGCTCACCGCGGTGGTCTCCGCGGTGTCCGTGGCGGTGCTCTCCTACCTGGGCTTCGACGCGATCGCCACCTTCGTCGAGGAGGCGGTCGGCGCCTCGGCGGCGGTCGCCCGGGCCGTGCTGTGGTGCCTGGCGCTGGCCGGGGTGCTGTTCGTCGCCCAGACCTACCTGGCGGCGCTGCTGGAGCCGATGACCCCGCAGCAGCTGGCCGCCGATCCCGGCGCCCAGGGCTCGGCCTTCTACGACACCGTGGAGAGCAGCACCGGGCACTGGCTGCACGTGCTCGTGGCGTCCAGCAAGGCGATCGGGGCGGCCTTCGCGGCTCTGGCCGGGCAGGCGGCGGCCGGACGGCTGGTCTACGCGATGGGCCGGGACGGGCGGCTGCCGCGGGCGCTCGGCTCGGTCGACCCGGCGAGCGCGGTGCCGCGCCGGGCGCTGCTGGCGGCGGCGGTGATCACGATGGCCGCGGCGGTCTGGGCGGCCGAGCGGGACGACGGGCTGGACCAGCTGACCTCGGTGGTGAACGTGGGCGCGCTGACGGCCTTCGCCCTGCTGCACGCCTCGGTCATCGGCTGGTACACCGTGCGGCACGGCTCGCGGGACCGGCTGCGGCACTTGGTCGTCCCGCTGCTGGGGATCGCGGTGATCGGCGCGGTGGTCTACGAGGCCTCGACGACGGCGCAGGTCGCCGGGCTGGTCTGGCTGGCGGTCGGCCTGGTGGTGCTCGGCGTGCAGGGCGCCGCCGCGCCGGGTCCGCGCCGGTGACGCCGCCCTCCACGCGGGTCAGGCCCCCTGGGCACCGGTGACGCCCCTTCACACCGGTGAAGCCCCTCCACGCCGGTCAGACCGCCTCGACGAGGGTGAGGCCCCTCCAAGCCCCGTAGCGGCCCCGGCGCCGGTCGGCGGCCGCGCTGTCGGCCCGCGCCGCTAGCCTCGTACGCATGGCCAACACCAGCTCCCCCGAAGCCCCGCTCCCGGTCGGCAAGGTCTCCGCGCTGATCGGCGGCTGGATCGACCGGCTCGGCGCGGTGTGGGTCGAGGGTCAGATCACCCAGCTCAGCCGTCGGCCCGGGGCGGGCGTGGTGTTCCTGACCCTGCGCGACCCGCAGGCCGACGTGTCGCTCACCGTGACCTGCTTCCGCTCGGTGTTCGAGCAGGTCGCGGACGTGGTGCAGGAGGGCTCCCGGGTCGTGGTGCACGCCAGGCCGGAGTGGTACGCGGCGCGCGGGCAGCTGTCGATGCGGGCGTCGGAGATCCGGCCGGTGGGCCTGGGCGAGCTGCTGGCCCGGCTGGAGCAGCTGAAGCGGCGGCTGGCCGGGGAGGGCCTGTTCGCGGCCGAGCGCAAGCGGCCGCTGCCGTTCCTGCCGCAGTGCATCGGACTGGTGACGGGGCGCGGCTCGGCGGCCGAGCGGGACGTGCTGGAGAACGCCCGGCGGCGCTGGCCGGCCGTGTGCTTCGAGGTGCGCAACGTCCCGGTGCAGGGGGTCAGCGCGGTGGAGCGGGTGAGCGCGGCCGTCCGGGAGCTGGACGAGCACCCCCGGGTGGACGTGATCATCGTGGCCCGGGGCGGCGGCAGCGTGGAGGACCTGCTGCCGTTCTCGGACGAGGGCCTGGTGCGGCTGGTGGCGGCCGCCCGGACACCGGTGGTCAGCGCGATCGGGCACGAGCCGGACCAGCCGTTGCTGGACTTCGTCGCCGACCTGCGTGCCTCCACGCCGACCGATGCCGCCAAACGGGTGGTTCCGGACGTGGGCGAGGAGCTGGCCAAGGTCCGCCAGCTGCGCGACCGGGCCCGTCGGCACGTGCTGGCCAGGGTCGACCGCGAGCAGCACGGGCTGGACGGGCTGCGCAGCCGCCCGTCGCTGGCCGCCCCGCACCGGATGCTGGACGGGCGCGGCCAGGAGGTGGACGGCCTGCTGGAGCGGGCGCGCCGCACCCTGCGGCACCGGCTGGACCACGCGCAGAGCGACCTCGGGCACACCCTGGCCCGGGTGGTCGCGCTGTCCCCGGCGGCGACGCTGGAGCGCGGCTACGCGGTGCTGCAGCGGGCGGACGGCGCGGTGGTGACGGATCCGGCGCAGGTGGCGGCCGGGGAGGAGCTGCACGCCCGGGTCGCCGGCGGCGGCTTCGGCGTCACGGTGGACGCCGGGCCCGGCACGGCGGGCGTCGAGTAGTCACGGCCCGCGTCACCCCAACCCGCGGCACCCCGGCCCGCGTCGCGCTCGCCTGCGCCGCCCACGCCTGCCCGCCCACGCGTGCGCCGCCCTCGCCTGCCCGCCCACGCGTGCGCCGCCCGCGCCTGCCCGCCCGCGTCCGCGCCGCCCCAGCCCGCGCACGGGCGCTCGCTGTCGGCGCCAGCCCCTACGCTGGCACCCATGGCAGAGCAGCAGGAGCAGGAGCGGAAGGACGCGGCGGCGCCGACCCCGGACGATGCGCTGGGCTACGAGCACGCCCGGGACGCGCTGCTGGACGTGGTCCGGCAGCTGGAGAACGGCGGGACGTCGCTGGAGGAGTCGCTCGCCCTCTGGGAGCGCGGCGAGCAGCTGGCGAAGGTGTGCCAGCGCTGGCTCGACGGCGCCCGGGCCCGGCTGGACGCCGCGCTGGCCGCCGAGGAGGGCGGGGCCCCGGGTGGGGAGTGAGCCCCGTCACACCCCCTTGGGGAATCGTTGAATCTTCACCTATGTTGGTGGAGGTGATCGGCCGAGCCGGTCACACCGACGAACCCCCTCCCGCATGAGGTGCAGAAGCATGACCACCGACGCCCTGGTACTCGACGCCGCCGCTCAGGACCTCCTGTTCCGCGAGGCCCGCACCGCGAACAGCTTCACCGACGAGCCGGTCACCGAGGAGCAGGTCCAGGCGATCTACGACCTGGTCAAGTACGGCCCCACCGCCTTCAACCAGCAGCCGCTGCGCGTCGTCCTGGTCCGCTCCGCCGAGGGCCGCGAGCGCCTCGTCCAGCACATGGCGGACGGCAACAAGGCCAAGACCTCCGCCGCGCCGCTGGTCGCCATCCTGGCCGTGGACAACGAGTTCCACGAGGAGCTGCCGACCCAGCTGCCGCACTTCCCGCAGGCCAAGGACATGTTCTTCTCGGAGCGCGCCGTCCGCGAGCAGTCCGCCGTCCTGAACGGCGCGCTGCAGGCCGCCTACTTCATCATCGGCGTGCGCGCGGCCGGCCTGGCCGCCGGCCCGATGACCGGCTTCGACGCCGAGGGCCTCAACAAGGAGTTCTTCGGCGACGGCGAGCACTCGGTGCTGGCCGTGGTCAACATCGGCAAGCCGGGCGACGACGCCTGGTTCCCGCGGTCGCCGCGCCTGGAGTACGACCAGGTCGTCACCACCGTCTGAGCGCACCTCGCGACGGCGAAGGGCCCGCACCGGTTCGTCCGGTGCGGGCCCTTCCGCGTCCTCGGGCCTGCGCGCCCCGCCGTTCGCCGGCCGTGCGCCCCGCCGTTCGCCGGCCGGCCGCCGCCCCGTACCGCCGGCACGACGCGCCGGCCGCACGCCGCCGTGCGCGGTGCCCGGTACTACTTGAGCGCCTGGGCCAGCTCGGCCAGTTCCTCGTAGGAGGCGGTGCCGGTGATCACGGTGGCCGCCGAGCCGGTCTGGGCGGCCAGCGCCCGGCTCTTCTCGCCCTGCACCCTGTCCCAGGTGCGCCCCGCGGCGTCCGAGGTGCCGTCCGGCTGCCCGCCCGCGACCTTGTCGGCCAGCAGCCGGTCCCGGGGGACGTCGGCCTGCTCGACCGCCGCGTACTGGCCGGAGGGCGTCACGAAGCCCAGGTGCCAGGCGTTGCCCTTGCCGGAGTTCAGGTCGGCCGGGGTGTAGCTGACCGAGGTGGCCCGCCACGTGCCGGGCAGCCCCTCCGGGGAGAGCAGCGGATACGGCGCGGCACGCTTCGCCGAAGCCGCCGCCACCTTGTACTCGACCATGTGCACCGGGTCGCTGTCGGCGTCGTGCGGGAGGAACAGGTACCCGATCCAGACGACGAGACCGACCGCCAGCATCGACAGGACCATGTCCCGTACGGTCTGCCGACCCCTCATGCCCTTGCTCTCTGCAGCCACCCCCACATGGTGACTCATCCACCTTCCGGTCGGGTCACCCGGGGTGTCCACGTCCGGGTGAAGCCGGACGAACCAGTGCTTTTCGTCACAGGGTGGCGACCCGCGGCACAGACAGTCATCTCGTGGGCAGATACGATCGCAGAACCCTCACCACGGCGTTCGACCTGGCAGTAGTCGGGCGCTCACTGGCCGTCGCGTACAGAGAGGTAACGACGATGACCACGCAGTACCCGCACCACCTCCCCAGTGCCCTGGAGGTCGCGCCCGAGGCTCCGGACCGGAACCTCGCGCTCGAACTCGTCCGGGTCACCGAGGCGGCCGCCATGGCCGCCGGCCGATGGGTCGGCCGCGGCGACAAGAACGGCGCGGACGGTGCCGCCGTGAAGGCCATGCGCACCCTCGTCTCGACCGTCTCGATGAACGGCGTGGTCGTCATCGGCGAGGGCGAGAAGGACGAAGCCCCGATGCTCTACAACGGCGAGCGGGTCGGCGACGGCACCGGCGCCGAGTGCGACGTCGCGGTCGACCCGGTGGACGGCACCACGCTGACCGCCAAGGGCATGAACAACGCGGTGGCCGTGCTCGCCGTCGCGGACCGCGGCACCATGTTCGACCCCAGCGCCGTGTTCTACATGGACAAGCTGGTCGCCGGCCCGGAGGCCGCCGAGTTCGTCGACATCACCGCCCCGGCGGCCGTCAACATCCGCCGGGTCGCCAAGGCCAAGGGCAGCGCCGTCGAGGACGTCACGGTGGTCGTCCTGGACCGCCCGCGCCACGACGGCCTGGTCCGGGAGATCCGCGAGGCGGGCGCCCGGATCAAGTTCATCTCCGACGGCGACGTCGCCGGCGCCATCATGGCCGCCCGCGAGGGCACCGGCGTCGACCTGCTGATGGGCATCGGCGGCACCCCGGAGGGCATCATCGCGGCCTGCGCGATGAAGTGCATGGGCGGCGTCATCCAGGGCCGGCTGTGGCCCAAGGACGACGCCGAGCGGCAGAAGGCCCTGGACGCCGGACACGACCTGGACCGGGTGCTCACCACCGACGACCTGGTCAGCGGCGAGAACGTGTTCTTCGTCGCCACCGGCATCACCGACGGCGAGCTGCTGCGCGGTGTGCACTACCGCTCGGAGACCGCCACCACCAGCTCGCTGGTGATGCGTTCCAGGAGCGGCACGATCCGCGAGATCAACTCCGTCCACAAGCTGGCGAAGCTGCGGGCCTACAGCGCGATCGACTTCGACCGCGCCAACTGACCCGCGCGCGACGGTTCGCGGCGCGGCCTCGGCGGAATCCCCCTCCGCCGAGGCCGCGCCGCGTTCCGCCCGCCGCACCGCCCTCCGGAGGCGACTGCCGTCCCGCCGGAGGCGGATGCCGTCCCGCCGGAGGCGGATGCCGTTCCGCGGGGACGGCTGTCGCCCGGTGGACGCGACGCGTCGTCGACCCGCCGTCAGCCGGCTATCCGGCTCCCGGCCGCACCGACCCGGGCCGCCTCGCGCAGCTCGGCGTCCCGGCGGCGGCGCCGGGCCAGCACCACCCGCCGCTCGGCGGCCGTCAGCCCGCCCCAGACCCCGTACGGCTCCGGCTGGGCCAGCGCGTGCTCCCGACACTCCAGCAGCACCGGGCAGCGGGCGCACACCTGCTTGGCCTGCTCCTCGCGCGACAGCCTGGCCGCCGTCGGCTCCTTCGACGGAGCGAAGAACAGCCCCACCTCGTCCCGTCGGCAGGCCGCACCGGTGTGCCACGGGTCGTCCTCCCCCGCGGCGCCGACCGGGCCGCCCGGGGGCTGCGGCTGCGGGCGGACGGCCGGACGGCGCTCCAGCAACCGGGCGGGGGCGACTGGCGAAGTGGGGCGGGACTCGATCGGATGCAGCACGGCCGTACTCCTGACGAGGCTCTCGGACACGGGGGAACCTCGCTCCGCTGCCCGGCTGCGAGCCCCCGCTAGTCCAACCCGGGACCGGCCGCTGGGCCGCCTCCGGTGCGCAGCCGTACAAGAAGCGATGTGCGGGGTGACCTACCCCGCCCGACCGCGATTCATGCACACTGCACGCAATCGACTACGGAGTGCACTGGCGCAACGATGAACGCCCGGCCGGGAGTTGATGACCGGCCGGGCATTTCACCGGCGAATTCCGGTCAGTCGGTGCCGAGTTGCTTGCGGACCCACTCCTTGAGCTTCTTGCCCCGGCGCGGCTTGGCATTGCAACCGCCGAACAGTGCAACGCCCTTGACCCGCACCACCGGAGCGTACGGATCCGCCGCGGTCTGCTCGCGGACGTCGAACCCGCCGAAGATGCCGACCCCGGAGCCGTGCAGGCTCACGTTCTCCGGCACCCGGATCTCCACCCCGCCGAAGATCGCCGTGACGGTGATCTCCACCTCGGGGGACTCGAACACCGCGTCGCTCAGGTCGATCTCCACCCCGCCGAACGCGGTGAAGGCCGTGACGTGCGAGCCGACCCGCCAGCGGCCCTTGCGGGCGGCACCACCGAAGATCGCCACCACCGACGGCGCCTCCTGGCGCGCGGGCGGCGCCGGCGCCGGCGCGGAGGCCGGCGCCGGGGCGTCCAGCGGCCGCTTCTCGAAGGAGAGCGGGCGGTGGGTGGGCAGGTCCCGGGTCAGCGGCGCCAGGTCGCCGAAGGTCTTGGCGGCGTACGCGGCCCCGATCCGCTCGGCGTGCTCGTCCGCGTCCAGCCGGCCCTCGGCGTAGGCGTCCCGCAGCAGCTCCGCGACCCGCTCGCGGTCGGCGTCCGAGACGCGCAGCTCGGCCTCCGCCACCGGGGCGTGCAGGGGCTGCGGCTTCGCCAGGGGCTCGGGCCGGGGCTCGAGTCCGGGTTCGGTCATCGGTACGGGGGCCGGCACCGGCGGCTGCCCCGGCTGGTCCTGCGACGGCGAGTTGTCCACGGCCCAAGCCTAGTCGCTCGCACTGGTGCCCGAGTGAGCCCCGTCACGCAAGGCTCACCTGTCCGCATGCGCGCGATCGGCGGGTCCTACCCTGGATGGTGCTTCGCCGACGCAGCCGGATCACTGGACACCTAAGGACCGCCCCGATGGCTCCCACGCCAGACTTCGAGTACAGCGACCTGCTCCCCCTGGGCGCTGACCCGACCCCGTACCGCAAGCTGACCTCCGAGGGTGTCTCCACCATCGAGGCCGGCGGTCGCACCTTCCTCCAGGTCGAGCCCGAGGCGCTGCGGCTGCTCACCGCCGAGGCGATGCACGACATCTCGCACTACCTGCGCCCCGCGCACCTCGCCCAGCTGCGCCGCATCCTGGACGACCCGGAGGCGAGCCCGAACGACCGCTTCGTGGCGCTCGACCTGCTGAAGAACGTCAACATCTCGGCCGGCGGCATCCTCCCGATGTGCCAGGACACCGGCACCGCGATCGTCATGGGCAAGCGCGGCCAGAACGTGCTCACCCGGGGCGGCGACGAGTCCGCCATCGCGCGCGGTGTGTACGACGCCTACACCAAGCTCAACCTGCGCTACTCCCAGATGGCCCCGGTGACCATGTGGGAGGAGAAGAACACCGGCAACAACCTGCCGGCCCAGATCGAGCTGTACGCCACCGACGGCGACGCGTACAAGTTCCTCTTCATGGCCAAGGGCGGCGGCTCCGCCAACAAGTCGTACCTGTACCAGGAGACCAAGGCGATCCTGAACGAAGCGAGCATGCTCTCGTTCCTGGAGCAGAAGATCCGCTCGCTCGGCACCGCCGCCTGCCCGCCGTACCACCTGGCCATCGTGATCGGCGGCACCAGCGCCGAGTTCGCGCTCAAGACCGCCAAGTACGCCTCCGCGCACTACCTGGACAACCTGCCGACCTCCGGCAACGCCAGGACCGGCCACGGCTTCCGCGACCTGGAGCTGGAGGCCAAGGTCACCGAGCTGACCCAGAAGATCGGCATCGGCGCCCAGTTCGGCGGCAAGTACTTCTGCCACGACGTGCGCGTGGTCCGCCTGCCGCGGCACGGCGCCTCGCTGCCGGTCGCGATGGCCGTCTCCTGCTCCGCCGACCGCCAGGCGCTCGGCAAGATCACCGCCGAGGGCGTCTTCCTGGAGCAGCTGGAGACCGACCCGGCCAAGTACCTGCCGGACACCACCGACGAGCACCTGGACGACGACGTGGTGCGCATCGACCTCGACCAGCCGATGTCCGCGATCCGCGCCGAGCTCTCCAAGTACCCGGTGAAGACCCGGCTCTCGCTCACCGGCACCCTGGTCGTGGCCCGGGACATCGCCCACGCCAAGATCAAGGAGCGCCTGGACGCCGGCGAGGGCATGCCCAAGTACCTCCAGGACCACCCGGTCTACTACGCGGGCCCGGCCAAGACCCCCGAGGGCTACGCCTCCGGCTCGTTCGGCCCGACCACGGCCGGCCGGATGGACTCCTACGTCGACCAGTTCCAGGCGGCCGGCGGCTCGATGGTCATGCTCGCCAAGGGCAACCGCAGCAAGCAGGTCACCGACGCCTGCGCCCGGCACAGCGGCTTCTACCTGGGCTCCATCGGCGGCCCGGCCGCCCGCCTCGCCCAGGACTGCATCAAGAAGGTCGAGGTGCTGGAGTACGCCGAACTCGGCATGGAGGCCGTCTGGCGCATCGAGGTCGAGGACTTCCCGGCCTTCATCGTCGTCGACGACAAGGGCAACGACTTCTTCCGCGAGACGACGGAGGGCCCGCTGATCACCAACCTGCGGGTCCGCTCCAAGGAGTAGTCCGCCCGCAGGAACCCCGGCAGCCAGCCGCACCCGACCGCCCCGGACGCGCCCCGCGCCCGGGGCGGTCGCGCGTCGCACGGCGGGTCGTCCGGGGACCGTCACCCCCGCCGGGGGCCGAGCCGGCCCGACCGCCGCTACGCGTCGAAGTCGTACTCCAGCACGTAGGAGGCGGCGTCGAGGATCATCTCGTTGAGCTCCACCACCTGGCCCTCGTCGGCGAAGGCGGTGCGGCAGATCAGGATGACCGGGGTGCCGGCGGAGAGTTCCAGGCGGGTCGACTCCTCGGCGCTCGGCATGCGGGAGCGGACCTCCTCGCGGAAGTGCACGGGCTTGGCGCCGATCTCGGCGAGCCGGGCGTAGGTGCCGCCGGGGCCGGTGTCCTCCCGGGTGATGGCCGTTCCGGCGACCAGGACGGCCGGCAGGTACGACGTCGAGAGCAGCACCGGCTTGCCGTCCAGGACGAAGCGGCGGTGCCGCACGCACATCGGCATGCCGGGGTCCACCCCGAGCACCCGGGCGACGTGCTCCGGCGCGCCCTGCTCGGTGACGGAGACCTGGTCGACCACCAGGCTGCGGTTGTCGATGTCCGCGGACCATATCGACCGGCCGGAGCCCCACTGCCCCTGCGCCAGCCGCTGGATGCCGCGCCGGCGCAGCGGCCGGAAGTCCCGGACGAACACCCCCGCGCCCCGGCGGGCCTCCGCGATGCCCTCGCTCTGCAGGACGCCGAGCGCCTGACGGGCGGTCATCCGCGCGACGCCGTACTCGTCCATCAGGTCGTTCTCGCCGGGCAGCCGGTCACCGGCGCGGTAGCGGCCGCCGTCGATGGCCGCCCTCAGGGAGTCGGCGATCCGCTGGTACTTGGGCTGCTTGTCGCCACTGCTGCCGGTCATCGCCGCTCCCTCTCCGCCGTCAATCCTAGGGGCGCCCGCGGTCGCCGGTAAGGAGATACGACCGTTGACATCTCTAGAGATATTAGCTTCTCTAGAGATGCTGGCCAGTCGCCTACCGGAGCGAGGAGCAGCACGGTGAGCATCCGACACCACGACACCCGGGCCTACCGGCCGCAGGTGGGCGAACTCGTCCTCGACCGCAGGACCGGACGCACCGGCGTCTACATGGGCACCATCGGCGGCGAGCACTACCTGCGCCCCGAGGGCGGCGGCCGCGAATGGACGGCCGAGCCCAGCCACGTCTCACCCGTCCCCGAGCCCCGCGATTCGGCTGATTGAGATCGGCGCCGTAATTGCGGTGAAACCCACGCAAACCACGGCATTCGGGACCAGGTAATCCCCCCGCTGAATCCGGAATTCCGGAACACCGCGCATCCGCCGCCGGGCACGTTACGGATGACGCCGGTCACCATGCGTGCACCACGGGCGCTAATCGGCCACCGCGGTGCACCCGCACACGAATTGGCGCGCACATAACCGGCAGCGCCCCGCGCCCGGACGGGGACGCGGGGCGCACGGGCCGGAAGGGCTTACGGGTGGCCGCCGATGACGCTCTCCGGCCGGTAGGGGCCGCCCGGTTCACCGGTGGCCGGTGCGGGGTCGTCCACGTGCTCGTCGCCGAACAGGTCGTCCTCGAGCGCGGCCTTCTGCGCGTCGGTCGGAGCGGTGTACTCGGTCGGGTTCGAGGACACGGCCACCGCGCCCTCGACAGCCTTGCCCGCCTCCACAGCGGCGGCCGGGGCCTCGGACGTCGCCGCATTAACGGGCGCCGCCGGCACCGGGGTCTCGCTCTGGTCGTTGGCCATTGGGCGGCCGCCTTTCGGTCATCAAATGTGTCCAGCCCGACCTCCGTGGCGCGGGCGCGCGGACAGTATCGTAGGGTTGATTAAATGTCCGATAAACATCGTGCGGCTTGCGGCGCCGTCCGGCGGAGTCGGGCGTCCGCCTAAGCTGAACCGCCACGGCGGACCGCCGAGCGCCCTTTCGCGGAATCGACACCACAGGCCATCGGGGGACTTCATGGAGCTTCGGGAGACGCCGCAGGCCCCTGCGCTGCGCTTCCAAGTCCTCGGTCCGGTCCAGGCCTGGCTCGACGGCAGACCCCTCTCGCTCGGCTCTCCCCAGCAGCAGGCGGTCCTGACCACCCTTCTCCTGCACTCCGGACGGCCGGTCACCACCCAGGACCTGGTCGACGCCCTCTGGGGGGACCGCCCGCCCACCCAGGCCGTGGCCGCGCTGCGCACCTACGTCTCCCGGCTGCGTTCCGTCATCGAACCCCGGCGGGAGGTCCGCCGCCCCGCCGAACTGCTGGTCTCGGTCGCCGATGGCTACGCCCTGCGCATCCCCGGCGAGTCCCTCGACCTGGCGGTCTTCGAACGGCTCTCCGGCGAGGCCGCGGCCGCCCGCGCCTCGGGCGACAAGCGCGAGGCGCACCGGCTGCTCGCCCAGGCGCTCGACCTGTTCAGCGGCCGCCCGCTCACCGGCGTCCCCGGGCCCTACGCCGAGGCCCAGCGGCTGCGGCTGGCCGAACGCCAGGTCGCGGCCGCCGAGGAACTGTGCGCCGCCGCCCTGGACATCGGCCTGCACGCCGAGATCGTCGGCGACCTGAACAACCTGACGGCCGAACACCCGCTGCGCGAGCGGCTGCGCGAACTGCTGATGCTGGCGCTGTACCGCTGCGGACGCCAGGCGGAGGCGCTCGGCGTCTACACCGACACCCGCAAACTGCTGATCGAGGAGCTCGGGGTCGAACCGGGCGCGGGCCTGTCCGCGATGCACACCCGCATCCTGGCCGCCGACCCGGAACTCGTCCTCCCGGTCGCGCCCGCCCGGGCCGCCCGCGAGGACGGTCCGGCCGCACCTCCCCCTCCGGCCCAACTCCCGGCGGACGTATCGGACTTCAGCGGCCGCAGCGAGCTGGTGAGCGACCTCTCGGCAGTCCTGATGAACGCCACCGGCCAGGCCGTGGTGGTCACCTCACTGGCCGGCATCGGCGGTGTCGGCAAGACCACCCTCGCGGTGCACGTCGCCCACCGCGTCCGCTGCGAGTTCCCGGACGGGCAGCTGTACGTCGACCTGCGCGGCGCCGGCGCCTCACCGGCCGACCCGGTGGTCGTGCTGGGCGACTTCCTGCACGCCCTCGGCGTCACCGACGCCCCCGACTCGCTGGACCAGCGCGCCGCCCTCTATCGTTCGCTGCTCGCCAACCGCCGGATGCTGATCCTGCTCGACAACGCGCGCGACGCGGACCAGATCCAGCCGCTCATCCCCGGGGTCTCCGGCTGCGCCGTGCTCGCCACCAGCCGATCCCGGCTGGCCGACATCCCCGGCGCCCAGCTGTTCGACGTCGAGGAGCTGACCCCGGCCGAGGCACTGGCGCTGTTCTCGGCCATCGTCGGCGAACACCGGGTCCTCGCCGAGCCGGAGGCGGCCATGAAGGTCGTCACCGCCTGCGGCTTCCTGCCGCTGGCCGTCCGCATCGCCGCCGCCCGGCTGGCCAGCAGACCGCGCTGGAGCGTCTCCGACCTGGCCAGTCGGTTAGCCGACCAGCGCCGGCGGCTGGACGAGCTCCAGCTGGGCAACCTCGCCGTGGAGACCACCATCGGGCTCGGCTACGGACAGCTGTCCCCGGCCGAGGCCCGTGCCTTTCGGCTGCTCGCCCTGATCGACTCCCCCGACGTTCCGCTGGCGGCGGCGGCCGCACTGCTCGGTGTGGACGAGCGCACCGCCGAGGACCTCGCGGAGGCGCTGGTCGAGGCGAACATGCTGGAGTGCTTCACCCCCGGCCGCTACCGCTACCACGACCTGCTCCGGCTCTACGCCCAGCGGCAGAACGAGCGGATCGGGGACGCCGAGGAGCAGGAGCGGGCGGTGCTGCGGCTGCTCGACCTGCTGATCCCGACCGTCCGCAACGCGGCCCAGGTCATCGAGCCGGACGACCCGCTGCCCGAACTGCTCACCCCGCTCACCTCGCCGGGGCTCGGCCTGCCGACCAGCCGGGCCGCCGGGGACTGGCTGCGGACCGAGGGCTCCCTGCTGCTCAGCGCCGTCGAGGCCGCCGCGGGTGGCCCCGGCGCCCTGCAGCGGGCGGCCGTCGACCTGCTGAACTACCTGTTCAGCATCGACCCGGACCCGACCCGCGGCCCGCGCGTCCTGCCGGTCCTCCAGGCCATGGGCGAGGACGCCCAGCGCCGCGGCGACTCGGCCGGGATCGCCCGGGTGTACTTCGCCCTCGGCACCCTGCAGTCCATCACCAGCGACTTCCACGGGTCGGAGCAGTCCTTCCGCCGGAGCCTGGACCACCAGACGGCGGACGAGCCGACCGTGCTGCTGCTGGCCACGGCGAACATGCTCGGCGTCATCCTGAGCGTCGGCAACCGCCCGGCCGAGGCATTGCCCTTCCTGGAACAGGGCCGCGCCATCAACCGGCAGGTCGGCACGTCGATCGGCGAGGCCCGGATCGTCAGCAACATGGCCCGGGTGCAGCACCGGCTCGGCATGATCGAGACTGCCGTCCAGTCCGCCGGCGAGGGTGTCGCCGCCGCACGGGCGTCCGACAACGGCCCCCTGCTCGCCCAGACGCTCTACCAGCTCGGCGTGGTGCTCTCCACCGCCGAGGCCGTCCCGCACCTGCGCGAGGCCCACCAGCTCTTCCGGTCCCAGCAGAACGCGCTCTGGGAGGGCTACGCCCTGGCCCGCCTGGCCTCCGCGCTCCTCGCCGCGGAACAGCCGGCCGAGGCCGCCGAAGCCGCCGGCGAGTCGCTCGCGATCGGGCAGGACATGGGGTCCGCCTACTGCCAGGGCCTGGCCAACGCCGCCCTGGGCGAGGCACTGCTCGCGCTGGCCCAGCCGGCCCGCGGGCTGGCCTGCCTCCGGGAGGCGCACGCGATCTTCACGAGGCTCGGTGTGCCGGAGGCCTCACCCGTGGCGGACCTCATCTCGCGCCAGCACACCGAGCCCGTTCCCTCTCCCCCCGCGCCGTGAGGTGCCCGCCCCCCGACGGGGCACCTCCCCCGATCCGCGCGTCGGCGCAACCGGCTCGGAGAGACATACGGTGACCGGTTCGCGTCCATGCCCAACCCCTGCGGGCCGGGACGGTGCCCTGGTACATCCACGGCACCGCCGA